>JAIWOE010000042.1 GCA_020217165.1 Desulfovibrio sp.
AAGCTGTGGCAGCACCCGCAAATGTTCGCGGGAGGCAATTTCCGGCACCAGCCCCCCGAACAGGGCATGCACCGGCGCCTGGGAGGCCAGGGCCTCCCCCAGCAACACGGCCCTGCCCGGTGCAACGTCCACCAGGGCCAGGGCCGTCTCGTCGCAGGAGGTTTCCACCCCCAGCATGCGCAATGTGGTATGTTCGTTCACGACATCAAATGCTGCGCAGCTCGTCGGCATCGTCTTTCTGGGCATGCTTGCGGTAGATTTCCGAAACCTTGCGCACGTCATATTCTGAGCCGATGAACAGGGGCACGCGCTGGTGCAGTTCGTGGGGCTCGATTTCCATGATGCGCTTGACGCCGTCCGTGGCCAGGCCGCCGGCCTGTTCCGCCAGCATGGCCATGGGGTTGGCCTCGCACAGCAGGCGCAGCTTGCCACGGGGGCGTTTGGGGTCGCGGTAATCCATGGGATACATGAAGATGCCACCATAGAGCAGCGTGCGGTGGAAATCCGCCACCAGGGAACCGATGTAGCGAAGGCTGTGCGGCTGGCTGCGGGGATTCTGCGTGCCCTTGAACCAGGTCACCACCTCGCGGGTAGGTTCGTCCCAATAATGCCAGTAGCTTTCGTTCACGGAATAGATTTTTCCCTGCTCCGGAATGCGAATGTCCGGATGCGAGAGCAGGAACTCGCCCACGCTGGGATCCAGGGTGAAGCCGTACACTCCCTGGCCGGTGGTGTACACCAACATGGTGGAGGTGCCGTACAGGAAGTAGCCTGCCCCCACCTGCTCCACGCCGGCCTGGAGCATGTCGCCCAGGGTTACTTCCTGCATGGCAGGAGACTTGCGCCGCAGGATGGAGAAGATGGTGCCAATATTGACATTGACGTCGATATTGGAGGAACCGTCCAGGGGATCAAAGATGAGGATGTACTCACCGCGCTTGAATTTGTCTGACACCACGATCATCTCCGCATTTTCCTCGGAGGCCATGGCGCAGAGCACGCCGGCGCGTTCCATGCGATGGATGATGATGTCGTTGGCATATTCATCCAGCTTTTTCACCCGTTCGCCCTGCACGTTCACGTCGCCAGTAAAGCCCAGCACATCCACCAACCCGGCCTTGTTCACCTCGCGGGAAATGATCTTGGCGGCCAGGATGAGGTCGTTGAACAGGTTGGTGAAGCGGCCGGTGGCCTGTGGACTCTGCTGCTGATGGTAGAGCAGGTGTTCCGTTACCGTGACTTGACTGTGAGCCATGAACGCGCCTCCTTCTGCCGGAGCTTGCCAGATGAAATGAATATGCCGGATCTTGGCTGGTTATTGCGGGGATGATTCGCTGGACTCGCCATGGGGCGCGGTGGCCTCGGGGGCAGGCTCCACAGTTGGTTCCGGGGCAGGAGGCGCTTCCGGCGCTGGGAGGGACTCCTGGTCGGCAGGGGGGGCCGCGGCTGCGGCTTCGGCGGGCACAGTTTCTTCATCCCCGGGCACGGCCGTGGCGTAAATGAGGGAATACCGGCCCAGGTCCCTGCCCAGCCAATAGAAACTGCGTCCATGAGCCTGCACGCTGCCATAGACCGTGGTGGCAAGAATCTGTGCCCACGGCATGGTGGACATGGTGGCGGCCGCATCGTGATACTTGCTGGTCCAGATGACCTGCTCCTGGGTCATGATCATCAGCTCGTCCGGGGCGGGGCAATACTTGAGCAGGTTGCGCGGATCAAAGTGCACCACCATCAGCCCGTCGAACTCGTTTTTGCGGAACAGGGGCTGCGCCAGGAAGATTTCCGGCCCCAGGGTGGAGTTGTTGCTCATGGCGCGGACCTTGTGATCCAGCCAGACCGGCGGCTCCAGGGAGGCTTCCGTGGCGTTCTCCCCGGCGGGACGGTCCTGGCTTTCCATGTAGGCCCTGTAGCGCTGGCGTTCCCGTTCCGAGGGGTTGCCCAGGGCAATGAGGGCGTCGGTGTCCACGGGCTTGGAGAAGTCCATGGGATGCTGGAACAGCACATTGCCGTTGCGGTCCAGCACCATCACACCGGAAATCCAGGAAAAACGCTCAAACAATCGACGGAACCAAGATTCCGGCGGCAGCTTGTCCTCGCCATCCATGTACACGGTGAGCTGGTAGACCTGCTCATCCACCGGCTTGAGCAAGGCGGCCAGCTTGCGCTCCTGGGCTTCGCCAAAGGCGGCGGGATTTAGGTTGAGCTCAGGCCGGGGTTCCATCAAATCCTTCCACATCTGCTTGCCTTCGCGCATGGTGCCCTTGACCGATCCAGTGACGGAATCGGGAATGGCGGAACACGATGCCATGGCGAGGCTGCAGGCCACCAAGATGACGGCGGCGCGCAGGGATCTGGAAAACCGGAGGGTATTGAAATCATGGGAAGATGCGGGCAGCAACGAATCACCTCGTGGACCTGTGATGTCATGACATGGACGCCAACGCAGGGCGCCTGCAGCGGACGCCGGCAAACTGCATCCCTAGCCCGAGACGCCTGCCGCGTAAAGGCCTGAGCCGCGGGTAGGTGGAGCTGGTGTACAGCACAAGCGAAAAAAAGAAAACTGCCATGCCGCACGGGTGCGGCGGCGGCAAGGTCAGCCGGCCGCCCGGCGCTCCAGTCGCAGGGCCAGGCGCTCCAGGGCGCTGCGGGGACTTTTTTGGGGGCGATGTCGTCCGCCATTGCGTGGCATGGCCTGGGGTGCGGTCTCGGGAGTCTGGATCAACGCGGGTGCCTGGTCCAGAACGGGCGCCACGGCTGCATCCGGCTCGGCAGACACAGCCGCCGACACGTCTGCCCCTTCTGCCCCTTTTTGCTTTGACTCCGATGGGGTCTCGGGCAAACGATCCGGCGTGACAACGGATTCCGGCAACGCCGTGGCTGCGCCCCCCCTGGAGGGGTCGCGCAGCATGAGCTGCATGCGTTCGATGATGGCATCCAGCTCTTCACGCTCGTCGTCATCGGCGGCCTTGGTCAAAAGTTCGCGATAAATCTCCAGGGCGCTGTCATACTCCCCCTGCTCCGCCAGCAGGCGGGCCATGGTGCGGGTGCGAATGGAATAGACGTCGTCGGCACCTCGGGGGGAGGCAGGGGGAGCCGCCGTGGGGGCGGTGCCTGGCTCGGGTTCATGCGCAGTCACAGGTTCGCGGTTCGCTTCCGCCAGGGACGCCGTCGCCTCGCGGACCACGATGTCGTCTTCCGCATGCCCTGCCAGATCCGCAGAATCCACCAGATCCGCCAAGGCTTCTGATGCCTTGGGTGCTGCGGGCTCCTGCAAATATGGCGGTGCATGGGGCCGCTGCAGGAATTCACCCGTCTCGGTGGTGTACGGAAGGCTGGTCTGATGCGTGTGGAACAGGCCTTCCAGCCCACGCTGGATCACCTCTCCCCAACTCACCGGGGCTCCTTTGAAATGCACGGAAATGAAGTCCATGGCCAGGGCGGCATCCCGGGTCTCGGGCTTGCGGGCCAGGGTCTGGGCCCAGGCCTTCCAGAACAGGGGATAGCGGCCGAGAATTTCGCCAAGGACCGATGCTTCCTCGGCCACGGCCTCGTCCTCGCCCAGGCGGGCGCTGAGCTCCAGGCAGTAGATGCGGGCCTCCAGGCAGTCTGGGTGGCGGGCCACGCCTTCCCGCAGGAAGTCCAGGGCGTCCTGCACCTGCCCTGCCTCCGCCAGCAGCCGGGCCAAGGGGAAAAAGACCTTGGAAGAAGGGTCCAGTTCCAGAATTTCCTTGTACCATTCAATCTTGGCTTGCATGGCGCACGGCTCCTGCGTCTGTCTCATCAGAACCCTGGAAGAGATACAGCACTTCATGGGGTCGGATGTAGTTGAGCTGTTGGCGAATGACTTTTTCGATGTAGACGCGGTCTTCCTTGAGCAGACGAATTTCCCTGGACAAGGCCAGACTGACCTCATCCACGGCCTGCAGACGCCGGGCCAGTTCATCCTGGCGGCCGCGCATTTCAAGATAGGCAAACAGGCCGTGCTCGCCCACGAACAGGCTGTAGCCCAGCACCAGATTCACCACCACCAATGCGCACGCCAACAGCTTGTTCCAGGGCATGGCCCACTCCTTGCCTCGACAGTCTTGAATTAGCCACCCGCCGCGGAGCAGTGCGGATCACTGCATGCGACCGCGGGCACCGGGCGTCTCCTTGCGCAGCAGGGCCAGGGGGGCCTTGAGTTCGGCCAGAAAACTTTCCGTGGCCTCTTCGATGCGCCGCACATCCTGCTCTTCCAGATCCACGCTGTTGACGTTGTCCATGAAGGACTTGAGCACATTGTATTCCTGGAGGAGCATGTCGGAGAGTTCCAGACGCTCCAGCTCGGGCTCCAGGTCAAGGATGGTCTGCAGGCAATTGGTCAATCGCATCTGCAACGACTGGCGCGCTTCGTCATCCATCCTCGGTGCTTCCTTTGTCCTTGCCGGTCCGTGGCTCCGATTGTTGCAACGCAGGCCTGCTGGTACTGGAATACGACCGCGCTGTTGCGGCACTTCAGCTAGACATCACGGCTCCACAGAGCCCGCATGCTGTAGCAATAGTTTACACCGGAAAATACTGTCATGGCAAGCGCAAGATACAGCAACGCCTCGCCCCAGGGGCGGGGGTCCAGCCCGAAGACTGGATAATGCACCACCAGCGGAACAATGGCCACGCATTGCAGCACGGTCTTGATCTTGCCGAACACATCCGCCGCCAGCACCATGCCCTGCTCCATGGCCATGGCCCGCAGGCCGGTGACGGCCAGCTCCCGGGCCATGATGACCACCACCGCCCAGGCCGGCACCCAGTTCTGGCCATGCTCGTCCACCAGGCTGGCCAGCATGACAAGCACGGACAGGGTGAGGAGCTTGTCGGCCAAAGGATCAAGGAATTTCCCCAAGTTGCTCACCAGATTGCGGGAGCGGGCTATGCGGCCGTCCAGGCTGTCCGTGGCGGCGGCGGCGATGAACACCACCGCGGCCACAAGACAGCTCCATTGCGATGGCCACTGCAGCAGCAGCATGAGGGCCGGCACCGCGCCAATGCGCGCCAGGGTGATTTTATTGGGCAGATTCATCGAAGGTCGACTCCTGGAAATGCTCTGCTGCGGCGTATCAATCCGGTTCAGCGGTGGATGGTGGCGGCCGCTTCCAGGCTGTCCGTCACGGCGCGGGCCACGGTGGCTGCTAGGGTCTGGAAGGCGCGCTTGGCCGGCGATTCCTCTTCCAGCAAGGCCACAGGGGCCCCGCGGTCCCCGGCGACCACGGTGGAGGGGTCCAGGGGGATGGCGCCCAGGAAGGGCAGGCCGTACTGTTCAGCCAGCTTGAGGCCGCCGCCCTTCTTGAACAGGCTGATGTCGCCGCCGCAGTGGGGGCAGCACAGGCCGCTCATGTTTTCCACCACGCCCAGGATGTTGGCCTTGGCGTATTGCAGAAAGTTGATGGCCTTGCGCACGTCGGCCAGGGAGACTTCCTGGGGCGTGGTCACCACCACGCACAGGGCATCGGGAATGGTCTTGAGCACGGTCATGTGCTCATCGCCGGTGCCGGGGGGGGAGTCGATGACCAGGAAATCCAAGTCGCCCCAGGCCACGTCGGCAATGAACTGACGGATGGCGGAATGCTTCATGGGACCGCGCCAGAGAACGGCCTGGTTGCGATCCTTGAGCAGGGAGTCCATGGAAACCACGCTCAGGCGCTCATTGTATTGCTGGGGGAGGATGCGCTGATCCGCGGCGGTGTCCAGGCCGCTGCCCAGGCCCAGCATGGCCGGCACCGAAGGGCCATGGATGTCCACGTCCATGATCCCCACCTTGAATCCCATGTTCGCCAGCACGGCGGCCAGGTTCACGGTGACGGAGCTTTTGCCCACGCCGCCCTTGCCGCTCATGACGAACAACTTGTAGCGGATGCGGGAAAGGGTGTTGGCAATGGCCGTGTTCTGTTTCATCACTTTGTCGTCAATACCGCCCGCGCCCTCTTGCGTCTTGGACGGGCAACTGCTGCAGTCGCTCATGAGAACACCTCCATTTCAACAACAGTCTGTTGAATCGCTAAAAGAATTTCACGGCCACAAAGCCCAGCACCACCAGCACCGCGCTGACCATGAGCACCAGGTCGAACCGTTTTTCCAAAAAGAACCGCACCTTTTCTCCGTACAGGTAAATCAGCCCGGCCACGGCAAAAAAACGCAGGCCGCGGGCCATCACGGAAGCGATGATGAAAATGGGGAAGCTGATCTTGAACATGCCCGCCGTGAGGGTGCACACCTTATACGGGATGGGCGTGAGTCCTGCAATGGCCACGGCCCAGGCGCTGTATTGATTGTACCAGGCCTCGATCTTGAAGATCTTGTCTTCGAAATTGTAGAAATCAACAATGGGCTGGCCGATGATCTCCATGAAATAATAGCCGATAATATACCCGAACACCCCGCCCACGATGGACGCCACCAGGCAGATGGAGGCATACCGGAAGGCCTTGGCGCGGTTGGCCAGGCACATGGGAATGAGCATGAGGTCCGGCGGGACGGGGAAAAAGATGGACTCGATGCAGGAGACGATGGCCAGGGCCCGCTCCGCGCCGGCGGAATCCGCAAGGCGCCAGATGCGATCCATCCAGGATTGAAACAGCTTCATGGAATTCTCTGTGTGAAGGAAGAGTGTTGGATGTGGACAATATCCCCGGCCAGACGCTACCAGCCGTGCGTGCCCACCAGATCCACAAAGGCCACGCCCCCGCGGCGCTCCAGGGTGGTCTTGCCCTGCTGCTTGCGAATGACCACCAGCTCCTGCTGCCGCCGGCTTTTGCCCACGGGGATGACCATGATGCCGGGGTCCCCCAACTGGGCCACCAGGGGCTCCGGAATCTCCGGCCCCCCGGCGGTGACGATGATGCGGTCAAAGGGCGCGTACTCGGCCCAGCCCACGGTGCCATCGTCCAGCTTGAGGCGAACCCTGAAATATCGCAGCGAATCCAGGAGCTTTCGAGCGGAAAAATGCAGCTCCCTGATGCGCTCCACGCTGGAGACTTCCATGCCCATCTCCGCCAGCACAGCGGCCTGATACCCGGAACCGGTGCCGATTTCCAGCACGGAAATGCCTGGGCCCGGCTCAATGAGTTCGCTCATCAGGGCCACGATATATGGCTGGGAGATGGTCTGCCCATGGCCAATGGGCACGGCATGGTCCCCGTAGGCCTGGCCTCGCAGGGCCTCCTGCACGAACAGATGCCGCGGCACGGTGCGCATGGCTTCCAACACCAGCGGGTTGGAAATGCCCCTGGCCTGAATCTGGTCACGCACCATGCGTTCGCGATTGCGTTTCAGATCGAGGGATCGCACCAGAAAGCCATGGCTGGCTGCTTTGCACAAGCAGGGAAAATTGGCATAACAGTGTTGAAAAAACAGATTTTTGCCCTGGCGTCAAGGGCGGGTTTTCTCCTGTCTGGCCACCATGGAGGATGAACAATCCGTGAGTGTTGCAGCCCGCCCTTGCAGGCAGGCTGCATCTGTGCCATCATGGCCTCATTGCGCATGCCGTGTTCTTCCACTATTACAAATGCCTAAGGATGCCACCGTGATGCTAACCGTCGGCGATCTCATGACCACCGAGCTGTTCACCCTGAAACGCACGGACTCCCTGCGCACCGCCCGTTCCATGATGACCCTGGCCCGCATCCGTCACATCCCCGTGGTGGACGACCACAATGTCTTCCTTGGCCTGGTAACGCACCGGGACATTCTCTCGGCCACCATTTCCCAGTTCGCCGAGGTAGACAAAAGCGTGCAAGAAGAAATCGACGCCGGCATCCCCCTCAACGAAATCATGCGCCGCGATGTGACCACCGTCTCCAGCCAAACGTCCCTGCGCGTGGCGGCGGAGCTGCTGCTCAACCACAAGTACGGCTGCCTGCCGGTGGTGGAGGACAAGGTCCTGCGCGGCATCATCACCGAATCAGACTTCCTCAAGCTGACCATCCGGCTCATGGACACCATGGAACGGATGCAAACCAAGCCCTTGGACGAAAACCTGTTCGCTGCCAGCCAGCCGGACGAATTTCCCATCTAAGGCTGCAAGTTCTCGTGAAACGCATCTCCCTGCTTTTTCTGATCCTCCTGGCTGTGGCAGCCCTTGGGGGTGGCGGTTGGCTGCTGTTCCATGACCGTACGGACCCGATTGTGGTGCTGGAGCCCCTCACTGCGTTTGTCTCCCCGGGCCTGCCCATGCAGGTGAGGGCTTCGGATGCGGACTCTGGTATCCGGCACATGGCCGTTTCCGTCACCACCGGCAACCAGACCTATACCATCCTGGACAAGCGTTATGATGGCGCCCCGACTACCGTGGAAGAGCGGTTCACCCTGGAGCCATACAAGATCCCCGATGGCGATGTAGTCATCGACATTGCCGTAAGCGACGGCTCCTATGCCCGCTTTGGCCGTGGCAACGTGCAGGTGGTCGCCAGCAAACACGTGATGGACACCATCAAGCCCACGGTTTCCGTCCAAAGCACGCAACATCACGTGCGCCAGGGAGGGCCGGGCCTGGTGGTGTACACCGTCTCGGAGCCGGCTGCCAAAACCGGGGTGCAGGTGGGCGAGCGGTTTTTTCCGGGCTATGCCCAGGGAGGCGGCAAGTATGCCTGCTTCTTTGCTTTTCCCCACGATATGGACCCCAAGGCCTTTGCGCCTGTGCTGTTTGCGGACGACGCCGCTGGCAACCGCGCCGTGGCGGCCTTTACCGTCACGGCCATTCCTCGTACCTTCCGGCGGGATACCATCAACGTCACCGACAATCTCATTAACAAAATCGACAGTGAATTCGCCAGCCTGGTGCCCGGGCAAATGGGCGCCCTGGAACGGTACGTGCGCGTCAACCGGGAAGTGCGCCTTGCCAACGACACCCTGCTCCTGGAAGTGGGCCTGCGCACCTCTCCCCTGCCCCTGTGGTCCGGCGCCTTCCGCCGCATGCCCGGTGCGCCCATGGCCCGTTTTGCGGACCATCGCACGTACATATACAATGGGCAGGAAGTGGACCAGCAGACCCACATGGGCCAGGACATCGCCTCCACCGCCAACGCCGATGTGCCGGCCGGCAACCACGGCACTGTGGTTTTTGCTGGATACCTGGGCATTTACGGGAACATGGTCATGCTAGACCATGGCCTTGGCCTGCAAAGCATGTACGCGCACCTGAGCGAAATGCATGTACAGGAAGGAGATGAGGTGGCCAAGGGCCAAGTCATTGGCAAGACAGGCTTTACCGGCATGGCCCTGGGGGACCACCTGCACTTTGCCATCTACGTCTCCGGGGTGCCGGTTTCGCCCATTGAATGGTGGGACTCCAGCTGGATCAAGAACAATATCAAAGATCGCCTGGCACTGCCCGAAAAGGTGGATCCGGCCAGGGAAGAAGCGGAAGACGCCGCTGCCAACGCCGCGGCGGAACAGGCGGCCTCCCCCGCCAAAAAACCTGCCAAACCGCAAAAGCCCGCGGCCAAGAATAAACAATAAGCCGGCCAGGCTGCCGTCACCGTCTGGCTGCACGCAAGGAAGTTGTTGATGGGGTCGTACCGCCTTCTGGCCCTGCTGGGCCTGCTCTTTGTGGTCATGGTGCTGAAACTGTTTGTGGTGGACACCTTTCTTCCCCCGGAACGGGCCTCTGGCCCGGCCAATCAGGCCGGCGCCAATTCGGCCTTTGTCACCCCCGGCGTGCCCACCCTGGTGGAGCTTGGCACGGACTGGTGCGGCCCCTGCCGCACCCTGCGCCCTGTGCTTTTGCAGCTCCAGCGGGAATATGCAGGGCGGGCGGACATCGTGCTCCTGAATCCGGAGAAGGATGCCGCCGCCCAGGTGGCCTACCGCCCCCGGGCCTACCCCACCCTAGTGTTCCACAATGCCGACGGCAGCGTGCACAGACGTCTGGAAGGCGCTCCCGGCCGAGATCGTATCATTAATATTTTCAAAGAAATGGGCGTGGAATGAGCATTCCGGAAGCCTTGCAGGATCTCCCGGCCGTGCG
>JAIWOE010000043.1 GCA_020217165.1 Desulfovibrio sp.
GCGGTTCTCCCCCACCGTGCTCTGCTCGGGGCATCCCACCGAGGCCCAGCTGGAGGCCTGCGCCCGCGAGGGGGTGGAGGTGGTCATCAACCTCTGCCTGCACGGCCAGGACTACAGCCTGCCTGACGAGTCTGGCCTGCTGCGCCGGCTGGGGGTGGAATACATCCATATCCCGGTCGTCTGGGACGCGCCCACCCGCGAGGATGTGGCCCGATTCTTTGAGGCCATGCACGCCACCGCCGGCCGCAGCACCCTGGTGCACTGCGTCAAAAACATGCGGGCGACGGCTTTCCTGGCCCTGTTCGCCATCCACCAGGGCGGCGATCGCGAGCACTGGCTGTGGTGGATCCGCGAGACCTGGGAACCGGATGAGTACCCGGCCTGGGCGGGGTTGCTGGAACAGTGCCTGGCGGCCTGATCCGCGCAACGCTCCCCTATTGCGGCGTGACCATCACATTGCCCGGCCCGCAGATAACTATTTTGGGAGCGAGGGTCGGCAGCTCCTCGCAAGTCAGGTAGCCATAGGCCGCGATGATGACCCGCTGGCCCGGCTCACCCTTACAGGCGGCGGCGCCGTTGAGGCAGATCTCACCGGGCTTGCCCTCAATGGCGTAGGTGGTCAGGCGTTCACCGTTGTCCACATTGTAGACATCCACCTGTTCAAAGGGAGCGATGTCCGCTGCCCGCAACAGGTCCGGATCAATGGAAATGGAACCGATGTAGTCGCGGTCCGCGCCGGTGAGCATGGCGCGGTGGATCTTGGCGCGAAGAAAGCAACGCAGCATGGGATGAGTCCGTCGTTGAATCGCAAAGGTGGGAAGCCGGGAGCCCACCCATGGCAGGATCCCGGAATAATTACAGAATCTGACTCAGGAAGAGCTTGGTGCGCTCGTGTTGTGGATCGGTGAAAAAGTGCATGGGCGTGCCTTCCTCCAGAATGCGGCCCTGGTCCATGAAGAGCACACGGTGGGCCACCTCGCGGGCAAAGCCCATTTCGTGGGTCACCACCACCATGGTCATGCCGTCGCGGGCCAGATTCTGCATGACGTCCAGCACCTCGCCCACCATTTCCGGGTCCAGGGCCGAGGTGGGCTCGTCAAAGAGCAGCACCTTGGGGTCCATGGCCAGGGATCGGGCAATGGCCACACGCTGCTGCTGGCCACCGGACAGGCGGTCCGGGTAGGCCTGGGCCTTGTCCGGAATGCCCACGCGCTCCAGCAGGGCCATGGCTTTGTGCTCGGCCTCGGCCTTGGGGCGTTTCTTGACCACCTGCTGGGCCAGGGTGATGTTTTCCAGCACGGTTTTATGCGGAAACAGGTTGAAGGACTGGAACACCATGCCCGTTTCCGCCCGCATGGCGTTGATGTTGGTTTTGGGCGAGAGAATGTCCACGCCGTCAATCCAGATGTGACCTTCGTCCGCATACTCCAGGCGGTTCAGGCAACGCAGGAAGGTGGACTTCCCCGATCCCGAAGGACCGATGACCACCACCACCTCGCCGGCGACGATTTCCGCGCTCACCTTGTCCAACGCCACCACCCTGTGCGGCAGGTGGAAAAACTTGGAGATGGCCTCCACGCGAATCATGGGTGTAGATTCTTTCATCATGATGTCAGCCATTTACGTTCAAACCATTGCAGCAGCATGGAAAGGGCGAAGGTCATCACCAAATACAGCATCGCGCACACAAACCACATTTCAAAGGGTTGCAGGTTCGACGTGATGAGCTCCCGGGTGGCCTTGGTCAGCTCCCTGAGGGCGATGATGCCCAGCAGCGAAGAATCCTTCACCAGACTGATGAACTGCCCGGCCAGGGGCGGCAGGATGCGACGGATGGCCTGGGGCAGCACCACATGACGCAGGCATTCAAAGGACGTCATACCCAGGGACCGGGCAGCCTCCACCTGGCCGCGGTGCACGCTCTGGATGCCTGCCCGCACGATTTCCGCCACATAGGCGCCCGTGAACATGGCCATGGAAGCCACGCCATACCACAGGGCGGAAGGTTGCGGCAGCCCATACTTGCCCAGCAGCTGGTTGATGAGGGTGCCAAACACGAAATACCAGATGTAAATCTGCACCAGCAGCGGAGAACCACGAATGAGCTCAATATACGTGATGGCCGTCCATCGCAGGGCCGGGTTGTGGGAAAGCCGTGCCAGACCGGTAAGGACGCCTAGCCCGATGCCGATGACGATGGACAGAAAGGAAACCTTGAGGGTGAGCCAGGCAGCTTCCACCATGATGCCCACGTGTTGAACTTCGTGGAAGCCCAGGACATCGCCGGAACTGACCATGTCTCCCTGGCTTACCCGGAGCTCACCGCCGCCGGGCACGGTGTAGCGCTCCACCTCGCCGTCCAGGCCAGTCACAGTAATGACGGTGCCTGTGGCGCCCTGCTCAACGGCGGCTATGTCGCCATCGAGCATGGACCTAGTTTCAACCTGTTCAACATACCAAAAATATTGTGGAATTCTGTACCAGCGCCAGACGTAATCCACCTGTTTGGTAGCATAATACAGCAGGTATACGGACCCTGCCAGCATGAGTACGAACACGGCGGCCCAGGCTCGGTACCATAGCTTGGAACGTCTTGGGGAGAGGCCGGAGGAAAGTTGCATGGGCGGCTCGCAATCCCTGAAGAAAACAAGGAAAAAGGAGGGGGCTCCCGGGAGCCCCCTCCGCGCTGGTAGTGAGAATTACTGGATGTCCTTGATCCAGTCCGTGCCCTTGATCCACTTGTTGTAGATGCGCTCGTAGCGGCCGTCGTTCTTCACCTGGGCCAGGAAGTTCTCCAGCCAGTTCAGGAAATCAGGGTCACCCTTGTTGATGGCCCAGGCCAGGGGCTCATAGGTAAAGGGCTGATCCAGGAAGATCATGCCCGCGGCGGCACCCTGCTGGGCCATGAGCACCACCTGGTTGGGCTGGTCGTACACGTAGGCGTCGGCCTTGCCATTCATCACTTCCAGGAAGGCTTCCTGTTCGGATTCAAAGGACTTGTAGGTGGCTTTGGGGATGCGGTTCTTGGCGGCTTCTTCCCCGGTGGTGCCCAGCTTGGAGGTGACGGTGTACTTGGGATCGTTCAGATCCTTGTAGCTCTTCACCGTGTCCTTATGCTTGGGGTTCAGGATGATGGTCTGGCCCACCACGATGTAAGGAGAGGGGAAGTTCACCTTGAGGTTACGGTCCTGGGTCACGGTCATGCCGCTCATGATGATGTCGAACTTGTCCGTGAGCAGGGCGGGGATGATGCCGTCCCAGGCAGTGTTCACGGGTACAAACTTCACGCCCATGGCCTTGGCCATTTCCTTGGCCATGTCGATGTCGAACCCGACGAACTCACCTTTCTGGTTGGTCATTTCGAAGGGCATGTACCCGGCTTCGAACCCGACCCGCAGCTCGCCGCGTTGCAGGATGCCTTCCAGGGTGGATTTTTTGGCCAGTTCAATGTCCGCGGCCCATGCCTGAGATGCCAGGCCCAGCACCATCACCATCATCAACAGCGCCTTGCGCATCGAGGTCCTCCAGGGAAACATGTTGAATTAATAGGATTTTCCTTCCTTGAGCAGCTCTTTGACCACCATCCGCACCTTGCACTCCGGGCAGACGGGCATTTCTTCCTTTGGAACATAGATTATTTCAGTACGTTGACACTTGGGACAAGCCACTTCCACCGGTTGGTTTTCGCCGTTCATGAGTCCCTCCGTGACAAAAGCATCATATTTTTACAAAAGATGTCACAGAAACACAAGGGACGCGAGGCCTCCGGGCCACCCTAATTTTCTGTTGGTATTATGTAATCCGTTGTGCCATATTGCTGTCACCCTTGTACCCTATCGTTCATGGCACCATTGCCGCCTCAAGCTGCCTGGCGATACTTTTCAGGAGGAAGAGATGGACCGCTTCGAGCGTTATTTTCGGACCTTGACCGCCGTGGCCAAATGCGTGAACTCCAGCCTGGAACCCTCCCAGGTGCTCAAGGATGTGACGCACCAGGCCGCCCTGGCCCTGAATGCCAAGGGCTGCACCCTGCGCCTGCTGGACCGCACCGGCAAGCGCCTGCTGCCCGGCGCCGGCTGGGGCCTCTCGGAAACCTATACCCGCAAGGGACCGGTGGACCTGGAAAAAAGCCAGGTGGACCGGGAAGCCACCACGGGCAAGACCATTCACCTGGAAGACGCCCAGACCGACCCGCGCTTTCAATACCGCGATGCCGCCAAGGCAGAAGGCATCGTCTCCGTACTGGTCATCCCCCTCATGGTGGAGGGCAAGGCCATCGGCGCCATGCGCGTGTACTCCGAAACCAAACGCACCTTTGACGAGCAGGAGCTGGAATTCGCCCAGGCCATCGCGGACCTGTGCGCCATGGCCATCGAAAACGCCCGGCTCCACCAGGCGCTGAAGACCGATTACGAAATGCTCGTCAAATTCGAATCCCGCATCTTTGAAGACTAATTCCAGGAGATTCTCATGACTGCCATGCGTGTGGGCATCAACGGTTTCGGCCGCATCGGCCGCCAGGTCGTCAAGGCCATGTACGAGCGCCGCAAGGGCGATCTTGAAATCGTGGCCATTAACGACCTTTACGACATCAACACCTCCGCGCACCTGCTGGAGTTCGACACCACCTACGGCCACGCGCCCGAGCCCGTGCGCGTGGAAGAAAATACCATCCACTATGGGGATTGGGCCGTCAGATGCTTTGCGGAAAAGGACCCCCGCAACCTCCCGTGGGCAGATCTGGGGGTGGATATCGTCATCGAATCCACCGGCCTGTTCACCCAGGGTCCCAAGGCCAGGGCACACCTTGACGCCGGCGCCAAGAAGGTCATCATCAGCGCACCGGCCAAGGAAGAAGACATTACCGTCGTCATGGGCGTGAACCACGAGCTGTACGACCCCCAGCAGCACGCTATCATCTCCAACGCCTCCTGCACCACCAACTGCCTGGCCCCGGCCGCCAAGGTGATCCACGAGCTCTGCGGCATCGCCTCGGGTCTCATGTGCACCATCCACTCCTACACCAATGACCAGCGTATCCTGGACCTCCCCCACAAGGACCTGCGACGCGCCCGGGCCGCTGCCCAGAACATCGTGCCCACCTCCACCGGTGCCGCCAAGGCCGTGGCCCTGGTGATTCCAGACCTCAAGGGCAAGGTGGATGGCTACTCCTATCGCGTGCCCACGGCCACGGTTTCCGTGGTGGACTTCGCCTTTGTACCAGAGCGCCCCGTGACCACCGAAGCCCTGCGACAGGCCCTCAAGGACGCCGCCGACGGCCCCCTCAAGGGCATCCTGGGCTACAATACCCGCCCCCTGGTCTCCTCGGACTTCAAGGGCGATCCCCGGTCCTCCATTGTGGAAGAAGAATACACCCGCGTGCAGTCCGATGGGCTGGCCAAACTGGTCACCTGGTACGACAATGAATGGGGCTATTCCTGCCGCGTGGTAGACTTGGCCGGAATGATCAAGGACAAGGGGTTCTAAGGAACGGTTGCGTGCGGGGGCTCCCCGCCTCCCCTTCCTCAATAGCATCGGGCCGGCATTCCCCTGTTCGCATCAGGGGAGCGCCGGCCCGAAATGTCAGGTCGCCTGCGCAAGGTGTCAGCCTGATCTCGAATGCTCGGTGAACAATGCGCGCAGGGTGGCGCAATTGGTCTGCTGATCAAAGAGGGAAAGCACCAGGGCCTTGGCGGCATTGGCCAGACGCAGGGCCCCGGCCCGGTCGGCCAGGGTCTGCTGCAAGGCGGCGGCCAGGGCCTTCGGGTTGCGCTGGGGCACCAGCCGGCCAGTCTCCCCCTCGCGAATCACCTCGCCAATGCCCGAGCAGTCCGTGGCCACCACGGGCACGCGGTGGGTGCAGGCCTCCATGATGACGTTGGGGATGCCGTCACGATCCCCATTCTTGCCCACCACCGAAGGCATGACGAAGCAGTCGGCCTGGTCCAACAGGCGGGAGACCTCCTCGTGCGTCACAAAGCCGGGGAACTGCACGCGATCCGTCAGGTCCATTTCCTTGACCAGCTGCTTGAGGGCTGCCTCCTCCCCGCCGGAGCCGGCCAGGGTCAGCAGAAAGTCCACCTCCTGCCCTTTGAGGATGGCGCAGGCCCGCAGCAGGTCGTCAAACCCCTTGGTCCTGACAAAGCGGCCAATGGCCAGGATGCGTACCGGCGGCGTCATGAACACCGGGGCTTCATCGGCTGGAATCAGGGTGACTGCATTGTACACATTGAGGATTTTATCCTGATGCGCCACCGGCACCAGGGAACGCAGGTAGGCCACGTTGGACTGCGTGTTCACCCGCACGAAGGCCGCCCGGGCAATCTTGGCCTGCAGGGCCTGCTCCGGAGGATAGATGTCGCCGGCGCGGGCGGCAAAGCTGAAGGGGATGCCCGTGAGTCGTGAGGCCACCATGGCTGCCATGGCCGGCCCCGTGGCCCAGGGCGCGTGGATGTGGGTGATGCCCTGCTCCTGGAACACCCGCGCCAGACGAAAGCCGGCGTGCAGGGCCCAGAGGTTCTCGCCCGTGCGCTCCAGGGTCCGGAACCCCAGCCGGGCAAAGGCCAGGCACTCCTTGACGGCGGCGGCGTCCCGCTTCCACCAGTACCGCTCGTCGGCCACGCCACGGGAAAGGTGGCGCAGGCCAAGACGCGTGACCGTGGCAGCGAAGGCCTGCATTTCCTTGGAAAAATGCTTTCGCAAGGGACCGTACAGGGCAGTGGGCAGGATGTGCATCCCCTGCTCCCGGAGGCAGAGGATTTCCCGCATAATGAATGTTTCCGATGGCTTGGGTAGCCACAACGAAATGTAGGCAACGCGAGGGTGCATGATGTGTCTTCGGTAGGCGTGATGGGGAAGCGGCCTTGTACGTGAAAACGGCGCGCCTGCCAATGGCTCCCTGTCGGCTAGCCCCGCCGTGTCTGGCGAGGATGCCGGCCAGGGGTGCTGCGTTCCACCGGGGCGGCCAGCTCCAGGTTCACTTCCAGGCGGCCCACGTGCACATCGGTCAGCAGTACCGTCACGGCCTGGCCCAGGCTGATGGCCCGCCCGGTGCGCTCGCCCAGGAGTACCTGCTTGTCCGGCAGATAGGCGTAGTAGTCGTCGTTCAAGGTGGAAAGCCGGACCAACCCTTCGGCCATCACCTCGTTCAGCTCCACCCAGAACCCGAAATCCGACATGCCGCTGACTACGCCAGTGAACTCCGCGCCCACCTTGTCTTCCAGGAACAACACGGTCAGGCGCTTGAGGATTTCCCGTTCGGCTTCCATGGCCACCCGTTCCGTGGCCGAGAGGTGTTCCGCAACCTGCTTCAGCTTTTTCAAAGAGTGGAACGGGTGCTCCCAGGTGGCCGCCTGCAGGGCCGTCTTGACGCTGCGGTGCACCACCAAATCCGCATAGCGGCGGATGGGGGACGTGAAATGGCAGTAGCAGTCCGAGGCTAGGCCAAAATGTCCCTCGTTTTGTGGATCATACGAGGCTTGCATCATGGAGCGCAGAGCCAGGCGATTCACCAGGAACTCCTGCTCCGTGCCTTGGGCCAGGGCCAGCAGTTGCTGCAGACCCTCAGGGGTGGGGGTGCGGGCCTGCACCGGGTCCAGCCTGGGTCCCAGGGAGGTGGACTGCAGCAGCTTGAACAACGCCGCCACCTTGCCCGGGTCCGGCTCAGGATGGATGCGATAGAGGCAGGGGAATTCCCGTTCCGTGAGAAACCGCGCCACGGCCTCGTTGGCGGCGATCATGAATTCCTCGATGATCTGATGCCCGAAGTGCCGCGTGCGGCGGCGGATGTCCGTGGTTTCGCCACTGAGATTGAACAGGATTTCCGGTTCGGGAAGATCAAAGTCCAGACTGCCCCGGTCGCGACGCAGGCGGTTGATCTTGCGGGCCAGCTCCTCGGCCACCTCCAGCATGGGCAGTACGGCCGCCACCTCGGCGCGGGCTTCCGGCTCCTTGAGCAACACGGCCTGCTGCACCAGATCGTAGGTGAGCCGGGCCTTGCTGCGCATCACGGCCGGGTACAGGCGGGATTCCCCATGCCTGCCGTGGCGGTCAAAGGCCGTCTCCACCACCAGGCACAGGCGGTCCACCTGCGGATTCAGGCTGCACAACCCGTTGGAAAGGGCCTCCGGGAACATGGGACAGACTGACTGCGGAAAATAGTACGAATTGGCGCGGGTGAGGGCTTCCTCATCCAGGGGCGTACCGGGATGCACGTAATGGGATACGTCGGCAATGGCCACCCAGAGGCGATAGCCCTCGCCTTCGCGATGCACGCACACGGCGTCGTCGAAATCCCGGGCCGTGGCGCCGTCGATGGTCACCAGATCCAGGTGACGCAGGTCCTCGCGTCCGGCCATGTCGGCCGCATCGGGGGCTTCGGGCAGGGTGGCGGCCTGGTCCAGCACCGCCTGGGGAAAGGCCGTGGGAATGTCGTAATTGGTTTTGACCAGACGCTCCTGCACCCCCACATCGCCCTCCGGCCCCAGGCGGGTTACGGCCGTGGCGCTGTACAAGTCGCGGTCCAGCTGCTCGCCGGCCTCCACGATGAGGATATCGCCGTCAAAAACGTCCTCGCCCAGGGTCTGCACCAGGGCATCCGCCTTGACCATCAGGTGGAACCCGCGTTTGGGGTCCGTGGGCCGGCATAACAGCAGCTCGCCCATGCGGCGCTGCACGCGCACGGCCAGCTGGGTGGCCCCGCGCTCCAGCACGCGGGCAATGCGTCCCTCGGGCCGACGGCCATGGGATTCCGGCAACAAGGCCACGGCCACGCGGTCCCCGTGCCAGGCGCCGTTGAAGTGCTGCGGGCTGACGAAAATATCCGTCCGCCGCTTGTCTTCCGGGATGACAAACCCCACCCCCGAGCGCTGCACTTCCAGCTTGCCGGTGATGAGCTTCAGGCGCTCGGTCAGGCCATACGCCCCGCGGCCGAGCTTGATGAGTTTGCCCTCGTCCAGCAACTGCTCTATGAGCGGCCGCAGACGATGGGCCTCCTTGCCGGAGAGTTTGAGCATGGAGACGATCTCTCCCTGGCTCAGGGGCTTCCGGCTTTCTTTGAACACGCGCAGCACTGTGGGCAGGTCTACGCTCTGGGGGCGCTCACCGCGCCGCTTTTTCTTGGCCATGTGGTCCTTTGTGAAGGGAACGCCCGCCGGCATTGGCAGGCGGGCGCTCCATATCCAAAGCTGTGTCGGCAGGGCGGAAACTAACGCCGGTCGCCCATGATCCGCAGCAGCATGATGAAGAGGTTGATGAAGTCCAGATACAGCGTCAGCGCGCCCAGGATAGTGCCGCGACGCACGGCCGTGGCGTCATCAAGGGGCATGGTGGCGCCCATTTCCTTGAGCTTTTGGGTGTCGTAGGCGGTGAGGCCGGTGAAGATGAGCACACCCAGGTAGCTGATGACGTAATGCATGGTGGTGCTGACCAGGAAGATATTCACCACCGAGGCCAGCAAAATGCCGATGAGGCCCATGATGAGGAAGTTGCCCATGCCGGTGAGGTCGCGCTTGGTGACCATGCCATACACGCTCATGGCGCCGAACATGCCTGCGCACACGAGGAAGGTACGCATCACCGAGGCCTGGGTGTACATGGCCACCAGCAGGGACAAGGTGACGCCGTTCAAAAGGCTGTAGGTCAGAAACATGGCCGACGCCGAAAAGGCGGAGAGCTTGGCAATGCGCACGGAAAGCACCAGCACCAGCCCCACTTCCGCGATCACCGCACCCCAGTACAGCATGGAAAGGCCGCCTTCCGGCGTGACCAGCAGGTTGAGCATGGCCTGGCTGTTCAGAGTGAACCAGGTCATGCCGGCGGTGGCCAGCAGGCCCAGGCACATCCACTGATACACCCCGCGCATGAACACGGCGGTGAGGGTTTTGCTGGCTGCCAGGGAACCGGTGTGGTTCCTGGAATAGGCAAAGGGAGTCTGATTCATTTTCGGCTCCTTGAGAAATTCTTGGGGAAATTCTGACTCATGTAAAAGTAGTATTTAACAACGCCGGGCCGCGTTGACAAGCGGGCCTGAATGCCTGACATAGACTTATAAGAAGGCATGAGAAAAGAAATTTTGCTGTCGAAGAATGAACAATTTTTCATGCCGCCAACCTGTCTGCTGCAATACACTCCTTACAGCGTGCAGGGATGTATTGCAAGAGAGAACGAAAAGGAGGCTCATCATGAATCGCCTACCCATATTGTTGCTGCTTTTGTCGCTTGCTTTCGTGAGCGCTCCGAGGGTTGCTGGTGCGTTGACCATTCATGCACCGGGCGTGCATGTCTCCATAGGCGGCCCCGTGATGGTGGCCCCCGTGCCGCGTGTCATCGTCGCCCCGCCGCCGCCGGTGGCGTATGTGCCGCCTCGGCCCGTGATGATGCCGCCGCCGGTGGTCGTGGCCCCCCGGCCCGTGGTAGTAGCACCGCGCCCCGTGGTCGTTGCACCGCGCCCC
>JAIWOE010000320.1 GCA_020217165.1 Desulfovibrio sp.
TGGGCAGGTACTTGTCGATTTCAAATTCCGAGACGTGGGTGCGATAGGCGTCCCATTCCTTCATCTTGTTGGCCACCAGCTGGGCGTGCAGGTGGTCGCCCAGCACTTCCTTCATCAACTCGGAATGCTTGAGGTTCATGGCTGCCTCGTACAGGGAGCCAGGCAGGCTGGTGATGCCGTGTTTGGAGAGGTCTTCTTCCTGCATATGGAAGATGTTCTCCTCCACGGGGTTGGGCAGGGTGTAGCCATCCTCGATGCCCTTGAGGCCCGCGGCCAGCATGACGGCAAAGCACAGGTAGGGGTTGGCGGCCGGGTCCGGGCAGCGCAATTCGATGCGCGTGGCGGCTTCCTTGCCGGGTTTGTACATGGGCACGCGGATGAGGGCCGAGCGGTTGCGGTTGGCCCAGGCGATGTACACCGGGGCCTCATACCCCGGCACCAGACGTTTGTAGCTGTTCACCCACTGGTTGGTCACGCACACCAGCTCCGGGGCATGGGTGAGCAGGCCGGCGATGTAGGCCTTGCAGTCCGAGGAGAGATTGAATTCCGCACCGGCATCAAAGAAGGCGTTGCGCCCGTTTTTGAACAGGCTCTGGTGCACGTGCATGCCCGAACCGTTTTCCCCGAACAGGGGCTTGGGCATGAAGGTGGCGTAGCAGCCGTGCTTTCTGGCCACTTCCTTGACCACCACGCGGTAGGTCACGGCCGTATCGGCCATGGCCAGGGCTTCCTTGTAGCGCAGGTCGATTTCATGCTGGGAGGGCGCCACTTCGTGGTGGGAGTATTCCACCGCGATGCCCATGGCCTGCAGGTTGAAGATGATGTCGCGCCGCACGTCGTTGGCCATGTCCAGGGGCGGAGCGTCAAAGTAGCCGCCTTTATCCAGAATTTCCGGATATTTAGGCGAGGCAAAGAGGAAGAATTCCAGCTCCGGCCCCACGTAATACGTGTAGCCCTTGGCCGCGGCCTTTTCCAGGATGCGTTTGAGCACGTAGCGGCTGTCGGCTTCGTAAGGCTTGCCGTCAGGGGTTTTGATGTCGCAGAACACGCGGGCCACGGGCCGGTCAGATGGCCGCCAGGAAACGATCTGGAAAGTGGTGGGGTCCGGCCAGGCCACCATGTCCGATTCCTGAATACGGGTGAAGCCCAGAATGGAGGAGCCGTCAAAGCCCATGCCTTCCTCGAAGGCGGCCTCCAGCTCGTTGGGCGTGATCTGGAAGCTCTTGAGCATCCCCAGGATGTCCACGAACCAGAACTGCACAAAGCTGATGTTGTTTTCCTTGACGGCCTTGAGCACGTCATCGGCATTTTTGCAATTGAACACGGGGATGTTTTCCATGGGTCCTCCCTCACGCTGGTTGGGACGGGTGATGATGTCGAAGTGATCGGCGGACAAGGCAGTGTATATCACGAATGGTTGTCGGCAGCCAAGAGGGAGAACAGCCGGGCCATGGCGCGGGAGCCCCCGGCATCGTCCAGGCGGGTGATGCCGGCCCGGGCGGCCAGGGCCTTGGCGGCGCGGTATTCCTGGGGGGTGATGGGCCGGTCCAGGCCCGGCGTCTGCGCCGCGCGGTGGCAGGGGCGGTACTGGTCCATCAGGTTGACGTAGGTGCCTGGCGAAAGCTCCCGGTGCAGAAAGTCCAGCCACGGCCCGGTGCCGGCCAGGCCGTCGGGCAGTACCAGATGCCGCACCAGCACCCCGCGCAGGGCCACGCCGCGGGCGTCCAGGACCAGGTCCCCCACTTGGCGGTGCATCTCGGCCAGGGCCAGGCGGGCCACGGCGGGATACTCCGGCGCCTGGCAGCAGGCACCGGCCACGGCGGGATCCCAGAACTTGGTGTCGGGCATGTAGATGTCCACCACGCCGTCCAGCAGTTGCAAGGTCTCCAGGGCATCATAGGCCGAGGTGTTGTACACCAGGGGGATGGAGAGGCCACCAGCGGCGGCCAGGGGCAGGGCCTCCAGAATCTGCGGCACCACGTGGGAGGGAGTGACAAAGTTGATGTTCTCCGCCCCCTGCTCCTGTAGCGCCAGCATGCATGCCGCCAGTTGCGCCGGAGAGACGGCCTGGCCTTCCTCCGGATGGAAGGCGATATCCGCATTCTGGCAAAAACAGCACCCCAGGTTGCAGCCGGCAAAAAAGATGGTGCCCGAACCGCCGCGGCCCACCAGGGGGGCTTCCTCGCCAACGTGCAGCATGGCCGAGGCCACCCGCGCCTGGCGGCCCACCCCGCACAGGCCGGTTTCGTCCTCCAGTCGGTTCACCCCGCAGCGACGGGGGCACAGGTCGCAGGAGGCCAGCCGGGCCACGGCCCGGGCAGCCAGAACATCCGGAGGGCATGACGGCTTGGAAGACATGGCCCAAGCATAGCGCGATGCCAGGAGTGCGTCCAGAAAAGAGGCCGCCGCAGCCGCCACCGGGGAGGCGTGCGCACAGGCTCTCCGGTGGTGGGCAGGGCAGGTGAATCCTCAGGCGTATTGGGCGATACCGTTGCCGAAGGACCAGTTTTCCTTCTTCACCTCGGTCAGGCCGATCATGATATCCGCGGGGGAGATGCCCAGGGCGGCGCTCAGCCGTTCGGCCACGGTCTTGTACAGGGCCTGTTTGAGCTCCAGGGCCCGGCCCTCGTTCAGGGTGATGTGGATGATCATAAATTGGTCGCTGTACTGGATTCCCAGATACTCCGGGGTGCACAGGAAGTTCTCTCTGGAGAACTCGCGGATGGTCTGAAAGCGGTCCAGGGGCGGGATGTTGATGGTGTCCACCATGGCCTGGTGAACGATGTCGCCGAGGGTCTTGCGGTATTCGGCGGAGGTGCCTTCCAACAGGGAAATCTGGACAAAGGGCATGGGGCCTCCCGGAAAAGAGGAAGAAGTGCGGGGAATGCGCCAGGAGCCTACCGCGAAGGCACGGGGAAAGTCCAGGGGGGAGGCGGCGTCTCAGACCATGATGGAGACCGCGGCCTCCATGCCGTTTGGTGCGGCTGGCTGCATCATTCCTGCATACTGGGCGGCATACTGGGCGGCGCCCAGCTGCAGGG
>JAIWOE010000321.1 GCA_020217165.1 Desulfovibrio sp.
GGTCCGCAGTGGTCCGCACGCCCGTGGCCCCGACGACCACCAGGAATCGGCCGTCTGCCGAAA
Organism: Desulfovibrio sp.; assembly: GCA_020217165.1. Taxonomy (GTDB): domain Bacteria; phylum Desulfobacterota; class Desulfovibrionia; order Desulfovibrionales; family Desulfovibrionaceae; genus Megalodesulfovibrio. The sequence continues at coordinate 64 of JAIWOE010000321.1, forward strand.
AAGCCGGATCAATCACGGAGTGGACCCCGGGCAGGTCCAGGGATTGCGGCGCGCCGCCCTGCAGGGGAATGCGCACGAGCCGGGGACCGAAGCCGGTCTCCTCGGAGAAGTCTCCGCCCACCGCCACCGCCCAGGCGCCATCCGGGGACAGGGCCGGCGGACTCCACTCGTCCACCACACCGGCGGCGGTCAGGCGCCGCTGCCCCTGGCCCTGGCTATCCGCCGTCCACAACTCCTGCCCGCGCAGGAACAGCAACGGGCTGCCGCCCGGATCCGCCGCCGCCCCCAAGCCGGTCCAGGCCACGAGCCACACCAGGATCATGGCCGCGATGCCCGTCAATTTCCATTGCATGATGCCCTCCAGGGGATCCGAGGCGGGGTGCAGGCGGCGGATGGTGATGAAAAAAGTCCCTACCCTCGCCCGAACAGGGTTGCCAGCTCGCCAAATCGCTTGAGGACGCCGGATTCCAGCTGCTCCCGGGTGCATCGCCAGGTCCAGTTGCCGGCGGCCAGGCCCGGAGTGTTCATGCGCGCCTCCCGGCCCAGGCCCAGGAGGTCCTGCATGGGGACGATGGCCGTGCGGGCCACACTGGCCAGGGCCACCTGGATCATCAGCCAGCTCGGCTCGTTGATTTCGTCAAAGCGGCCGGTGTACCGGCGCAGGCGCTCGCGATCCTGGGGGGTGGCTTCATCCATCCACCAGCCCAGGGTGGTGTTGTTGTCGTGGGTGCCGGTATAGACTACACAATGCTCCTCGTGATTGTGAGGAGCGTCGGGATTCTCGCCAATGCCCGGACCAAAGGCAAACTGCAGAATCTTCATGCCTGGGAATCCATAGGTCTTTTTCAGCTCGCGCACGTCCGGAGTGATGACGCCCAAATCCTCGGCCAGGATTCGCAATCCTGGCAGGTGTTTGAGCAGCTCGGCAAAAAAGGCCATGCCTGGGGCGTCCACCCACTCGCCGTTGATGGCGGTCTTCTCCCCGGCCGGGATCTCCCAATAGCCGGCAAAGCCGCGGAAATGATCCAGCCGCACCAGGTCGTACATGGCCATGGCATGGCTCATGCGCTCCACCCACCACGCGTAGCCCGTGGCGGCGGCGGCATCCCAATCATAGACAGGATTTCCCCACAGCTGCCCTGTTTCACTGAAATAATCCGGGGGGACCCCAGCCACGAACACGGGCTTGCGCTGGGCATCCAGCTTGAACAGGGAGGGGTGCGACCAGACATCCGCCGAGTCGAAGGTCACGTAAATGGGCACGTCCCCCACCAGCTGCACCCGGTGCCGGGCGCAGGTGCGGCGCAGGCGTTGCCACTGGTCCGCAAAACAGAACTGCACGAACTGCTGATAGCGAAGTTCCCGGGCGGCCTCCTGGGTCCAGGCGGCCAAGGCGTCAGGCTGGCGGTCCCGGAACGGTTCGGGCCAGTCCGTCCATACGGCGCCGCCATAACGGGCCTTGAGGGTAACGAAAAGGATGTAGTCCTCCAGCCAGGTGGCGTCTTCCACAAAGCGGCGGAAGTCCTGGTTCGAGTCCAGGGTGGGGGCAGCAGCGTCAAAGGCGGCGCGAAGGCACCGTTCCTTGAAGGCCTCCACGGCCTCATACTGCACGCGGGCGGCATCAAACGCCGGCGCGTCCCGCAGCAAGGCGGCATCCAGCCAGCCCCGGGCGACCAGATCTTCCAGGTCTATGCACAGAGGGTTGCCGGCAAAGGCGGAACAGGAGGAGTACGGCGAGTTGCCGATGGCCGGGCTGGTGGGCCCCATGGGCAGCACCTGCCAAAAGCGCAGGCCGTGCTCCCGCAACAGGGCGGCAAACCGGTGCGCCTGGGGGCCAAGATCCCCGATGCCATGGGCCGAGGGCAAGGAAGTAATATGAAGCAGGATGCCGCTGCCGCGAAGTTGCATGAATCCTCCTGACCAGGACGCTGGATGTTGCGGACGCGGAGACGCCCACTGGCGAGTTTCCCACGGCCGCGCGCCGGGGTCAACTCCTGCCCTGCTGTGCGGCCTGCTTCTTCTGGACAACCATAAGCGCGCTGGGTATAGAGTATTGACTTCATCAGGGGGCTGCAGTCCATGATCATCATCGGCGTTGGGGAATTCAGCGCCTCGAGCGCGCCGGGCGATGGCCTGAAGACGTTCGCCCTGGGCTCTTGCGTAGCCATCATTTTATACGATGCCGCCTGCCGCGTGGCCGGAATGGCCCATGTGGCCCTGCCGGATTCGTCCATCAATCGCGGAAAATCTGGTGATCTGCCAGGATATTTTGCCGATACCGCCGTGCCGGCCCTGCTGGCGGCGGTGCGGCGCGCCAATGCTGGCGAGCTGCCAGCAGGGCTGCATGCCCGTCTTGCCGGCGGGGCCAGCATCCTGCGGGGGCAGGAGCAGTTCCAGATTGGCAAACGCAACATTGCCGCCGTACGTCAGGCCCTGGCCAAGCACCATGTACGCATCAGTGGAGAAGAGGTCGGGGGCAGCATCAGCCGCACCGTGAGTGTGGATGTCGCATCCGGCTCCGTTTCCATCCACACGCCCGGCCGGGCGCAACGCTCCATGTAAGGGGACGCGCCATGCCAAAAACTGCCGGAATCGACGCCATGCGGGCGCACATCGCCCGACTGCCGATGCTTTCCTCCACGGCCAGCGCCCTGTTGCAACTCATGCAACACGAACAGTACAGCCAGGAAGAGGTGGTGCGACTGGTGGAGCCGGACGCCGCCCTGACGTGCAACATCCTCAAAGTGGTCAACGCGTCGTCCTTTGGACTGGGGCAGCCGGTGCACTCCGTTGCACGCGCCGTATCCTTTTTGGGGGACAAGTTGGTCATGGGCATTGCCCTGGCCAGTTGCGCCCCCCATGTGTTCAATCACGCCCTGGCCGGGTACGAGGGCAAGGCCGGCCAATTGTGGGAGCATTGCCTGGCCACGGCCATTGCCTCCCGGGAATTCGCGCGTCTGATGTCCCCCC
>JAIWOE010000044.1 GCA_020217165.1 Desulfovibrio sp.
TGGATGAACTCAAGGCCAACTGGGCCGAGGACACCACCTGGACCCCGGCCATGGCCCAGGAAACCAGGCAGCGCGGCTATGCCCAATGGGCCAAGGCCGTGGAACGAACCCTCAACTGGCTGGAATAGCACGGACGGACCGGCGGGGGACTTTGTTGGCGAGCGCCCCCCTGGCACGTTGTACGTTGTTTCGTAATACGCACGAGGACTTCCATGTTCAGAGACGAGATGCTCCGCAGTCTGGAACGCGAGCTGGGCTATTGGGATATCATCATCATCGGCGGCGGGGCCACGGGCCTGGGGGTGGCGGTGGATGCCGCCTCCCGCGGCTACTCCACCCTGCTCCTGGAACAGCACGACTTTGCCAAAGGCACCTCCAGCCGCAGCACCAAACTGGTGCATGGCGGCGTGCGCTACCTGCGGCAGGGCAACATCTCCCTGGTGCTGGAGGCCCTGCACGAGCGCGGCCTCATGCTTCAGAACGCCCCGCACCTGGTGACCAACCAGTCCTTCCTGGTGCCCAATTACGACTGGTGGGACGGCCCCTTCTACGGCGTGGGCATGCGCGTGTACGACATGCTGGCCGGCAAGCTGGGCCTGGGGCCCTCCCGCCGGGTCTCCAAGGAGGAGACCCTCAAGCGCATCCCCACCCTCAAGGCCGACGGCCTCAAGGGCGGTGTGGTCTACCATGACGGCCAGTTCGACGATTCCCGCCTGGCCGTGAACCTGGCCCAGACCGCCGCGGACCATGGCGGCGTGCTCCTCAACTACATGCGTGTCACCGGCCTGATGAAATCTGGCGACATGGTCAGCGGTGTCGTGGCCGTGGATGAGGAAACCGGCACAGAACATCGCGTGTTCGGCCGCGTGGTAGTCAACGCCACGGGGGTCTTCACCGACAGCATCCTGCAGATGGACAACCCTGCGGCCCAGCCCATCATCACCCCGAGCCAGGGCGTGCACCTGATCCTGGACAAGGAATTCCTCCCCGGCGAGACGGCCATCATGGTTCCCCAGACCCAGGACGGTCGGGTGCTCTTTGCCGTCCCCTGGCATGGCAAGGCCGTGGTGGGCACCACGGACACCCTGGTGGACCATCCCAGTCTGGAGCCCGTGCCCCTGGAAGAAGAGGTGGATTTCATCCTGGAGCACGCGGCCCAGCACATGGCCAAGGCGCCCACCAGGGCCGATGTCAAGAGCGTGTTTGCCGGCCTGCGGCCCCTGGTGAACCCCGGCGGCGGCAAGGGCACCTCCTCCATCGCCCGGGATCATTTCCTGGTGGTCTCGGAGTCCGGCCTGGTGACCATCACCGGCGGCAAGTGGACCACCTACCGCAAGATGGCCCAGGAAACCGTGGACAACGCCGCCCTCATCGCCGGGCTTGAGGAAAAAGCCTGTGTCACCAAAAACCTGCGCATCCATGGCTGGCTGAAAAATGTCAACGCCAAGGACCCCCTGCACGTGTACGGGTCCGACCAGCCCTTCATCCTGCACCTGGTGGAACGCACGCCGGCCCTGGGAGAAAAGTTGCACCCCGCCCTGCCCTACATCAAGGCCGAAGTGGTCTGGGCCGTGGAAAAGGAAATGGCCCGCACCCTGGAAGACGTGCTGAGCCGGCGCACCCGGGCGTTGTTGCTGGACGCCAAGGCCAGCGTGGAATGCGCCCCCGAGGCGGCCCGCCTCATGGCGCAGACCCTGGGTCGGGACGCCGCCTGGGCCCAGGCTCAGGTGGAGGATTTCACGCAGCTGGCCCAGGGCTACATCATGGCCTGACCACATCCTGCCGCAGCACGCGCCAGGATGTTTCGGGGAGCATCTTCCGTGCGGGGGGTGCTCCCCCTTTTATTACCCCCCCCCGGACCAAGCCGGGGCATGCGTCTTGAGGAGTTCGTCCAGGGCCCGGAAATCCAGAGGTTTGGACAGATAGCCATTCATCCCCGCTTCCAGAAAGCGTTCCCTGTCCCCCTGCATAGCAAAGGCGGTGATGGCCACCATGGGCGTGTCCACGCCGTCCGCACGCAACATGCGGGCCACGTCAATCCCGTGCACCAGGGGCAGCTGGATATCCAGCAGGATGAGGTCAAAGGTGCCCTGCCGGGCCTTGGCCAGGGCGTCCTCCCCATTGACGGCCGTGACCACCGCGTGGCCACGCCGGCCCAGGAAGGTTTCCATGGTGTAGCGGTTGGTGGGTTCGTCCTCGGCCACCAGAATACGCAACGGCCGCGCAACGGGCGGGCTTTCGGCGCGGCCCGATCCGGCGGCGGCTTCCGGGTCCCTTGCCGGCGCCGCTGCCGGCTCCATAGCCTCCCCTGGCAGGGAGGCGCACGGTAGGGTGACGGTGAATTCCGACCCTTCCCCCGGCCGGCTGGCCACCTGCACGCTGCCGCCCATGAGCTTGACCAGACGCGCCACCACGGCCAGTCCCAGGCCTGCGCCCTTGTGGCGCATCTCGCCGCCATGCGGGGCCGGCGGGGTGGGCCGTTTGACAAAGGCATCGAAAAGCAGGGGGATGTCCGCCGTGGCGATGCCCGGCCCGGTGTCGGCGACCTGGAACACCAGCACCACCCCCTGGGATTCCTGCGGGGCGTCCTCCACGGAGGAAGCGGCCGAGGAGGCGCCGGGCGCTCCGAAGAGTGCCAAGTGCTCGGGTCGCAGGGTCCGCGCCGTGGGCTCTGCTTCTCCCGTGCGCAGGGCGATCACTTCCAGGGTCACCCCTCCGACGGCGGTGAACTTCACGGCATTGCCCAGCAGGTTGAAGAGCACTTGCCGCAGCCGGCCAGCATCCCCCAGAATGACCTCCGGCATGGCCGGGTCCACCCAGACCTCGAAGCTCAAGCCCTTGGCCTGGGCCTCCTGCTGGAACAGGGCGGCCACTTCCTCCACCAGCATCCGCATGTCCAGGGGCTTTTCCTCCAGGGTCAACCGGCCAGCCTCCACGCGGGAGAGGTCCAGGATGTCCGACAAGACGGTCAACAACCCGCGGCCGGCGACTAGGCCCGTCTCCACATATTCCTGCTGCTCCTCGCTGAGGGACGTGAGGGACAGCAGTTGCAACATGCCCAGCATGCCGTTGAGGGGGGTGCGGATCTCATGACTCATGTGGGCCAGGAACTCGCTTTTGGCCTGGGAGGCAGCCTCGGCGGCGCGGGTGGCCGTGCGCAGCTCCTCCTCCATGCGCAGGCGGGTGCTCAGGTCGCGACAGATGGAGGACAACCGCAGCACCCCGCCATCGGGTTCCCGATGGGCGATGAGGGCCTGGGAGACGGGCCGCTCCTGCCCACGCCAGTTGCGCAGCACCGTCTCGCCCATCCAGACGCCCTCCCGCAGGGCCGTGGGAATGGCCTCGGCCACCATGCGCCGCCCCACGTCCGAGGGGTGCAGCATGGGGATGAGCAAGGGCACCTCGGCCCGGGAGTCCACCTCGTAGAATTCACGGCCGGCGTTGTTCAGATACAGCACCTGCCCCGAGGCTTCGGCCATGAAGACAATGTCCGGGGAGGATTCCAGGACGGTCACCAGCCGGGCGCGGACCTGCTCCGCCTCCAGCACGGGGGTGGTGTCCAGGGAAAATCCAGTCAGATGGCCGTCATGATCCTGAAAAACATAGGTTTCCAGCTGCCAGGAGGCATCCGCAGACTCTCCCTGCATCACAAAGGATGTTGCCCCGGTCTCCCGCGCCCGGGCCAGGCGTTGGGCGAACCGTGGTAGGACGAGATCAAGCCGGCGGCCCACCAGGGCGTCATCCTCCAGGCCCAGCCTGCGCAGGGCCTGTCCACGGCTGAAGCGCACCACCTGGCTGGCATCCACCTGAAAGACCATGACGGGCAGCTGGCGCAACATGCCTTCCAGCAGGCTTCCCTTTGCTCGGGCGTCGGCCTCGGCCACGCACCTGCGCCGCACCTCCCGCTTGAGCTTCCGGTTGAGCAGCAGCAGCACCAGGGCCACGGCCACGGCCACGCCGGCCAGGGCCAGCCCCAGGGACCGGCGCAACGCCTGCAGGCGTTCGGATTCCGAGATGTGGAGCATGCCTTCCACGCGCTCCAGGTTTCCCGCATAGCCCAGGGCCAGCAGTTCGCCGGCCATGGCCTGCCAGCGCACGGGCTGCATGCTGCCGATGGGCGCCAGGTCCGGCGCCACCAGACGCTGTACGGCCTCGGCCTCACGCAGCAGGGCCGCCCTGTCCGCCTCCGGGGCATAGTGTTGGAGAATACTGTCCACCACCGCATCGGGATGGGCCAGGGCATATTCCCAGCCCTTGAGGGTGGCGCTAACAAAGGCGTCCAGTTCCTGCCGACGGCGCTTCAGCGTTGCCTCATCCGTGAACAGGGTGTCGCCATAAAACTCAATGTCGTATATGGCCGGACGCAGGACCACGGGGTCCAGCCCACGGGCCTGCAGCTGCGGGACCTGGGTGGAGAGGTAGCCGGAAATGGCATCCACCCTGCCTTCCAGGAGATCGCCCACGCGGGTGGTGACGTTATCCGCCAGGATCACGTCTTGCACGCGGACGCCAGCCTTGCGCAGCATGGCCCAGAGTTCCAGGTCGCTGTGCAGGGTGATGGCCAGCCGTTTGCCGGCCACATCCTGGGGGGTGGCGATGCCTGAGCCCTTGAGCGCCAGGAGGGCCAGGGGCGAACGCTGGAAAATGGTGGCCAGGGCCACCACTGGCTTGCCGGCCAGGCGGGCTTCCAGGATGTTCGCCGCGCCGATGCCCACATCCGCCCTGCCGGCCAGCACCTCGTCCACCGCGTCCAGGCCGCCGGTCCATTCCTTGAACACCACCTGCACGCCGGCGGCGTCGTAAAATCCCTGTTCCTTGGCCGCGTAACACCCGGCAAACTGGAACTGATGCCGCCAGTTGAGCTGCACCGTCAGGGGGGTGGGCGTTGCCCTCGCCTTCCAGAGTGCTGGCCCAAAGATCGCCCAATACGTCGCCGCGCCAGCCAGGCAAACCCCGACCAGCATCAGAACCCTTACCAATCGCGGCGAGAACGCGTCCATGGCCGGGGTCTAGCATGGAATTTCCAGATTGACAAAATCAGGATTCCAGCCCAGGACGCCCGCCTCTTCTGCACGCCCAGGCCAGCACGGCGACCCCGGCCAGAATCATGGGCAGGGAGAGCAATTGTCCCATGGTCAGCCACCCGAAGGCCAGGTAGCCGAGTTGGGGATCCGGCTCGCGCACGAATTCCACCAGCCCCCGGAACAGGCCATACAGCAACAAAAATAACCCCGTGACAACGCCGGTGCGCCGTGATGTGCGGGATACCAGCCATAACACCACGAACAGCACCAGGCCCTCCAGGGCGGCCTCGTACAACTGGGACGGGTGCCGCGGCACTCCCTTGGCCGCCGGGTCCTGGAAGACCATGCCCCAGGGCAACTCCGTGGGCCGCCCCCACAACTCGCCATTGATGAAGTTGCCCATGCGGCCGGCAAAGAGACCCGGAGGGGCCAGGGGGCAGACGAAATCCCCGATTTCAAAAAAGGTTATTCCCTTGCGCCGGGAGAACAGCCATGCCGCCAGCACAATGCCAAGCATCCCGCCGTGAAAGCTCATGCCGCCGTGCCAGACCTTGAAAATCTCCAGGGGATTGCTGGCAAAATGGCTGAAATCGTAAAAGATCGTATATCCCAGCCGCGCCCCGAGGAGCAGCCCGGCCACGCACCAGGTGATGAGATCGTCCACCATGAGCGGGGACCAGCCAGCCCTGGACCACGGCGGCCGGGAAGCCCGCCAGCGGCCCAGAAGCCACGCGGTGCCAAATCCCAGCATGTACATGAGGCCGTACCAGCGCACGGCAATGGGTCCAAGCTGAATGGCCACGGGATCAAAGGCCGGGTGCATGAGCATAACATCTTCCTCGGGCAGGGTTTTTCACGGCATACGACCCCGGCGATCCGGGTGCGGTACAAGTGTAACTCCCAGGCAAATCAACTGCAACTGACTATACTCAACATTTACAAAATATCTGTTGCGTTCCGATGTAACTGTGGTATTGCTGCAATTGACAGCCTGATCATGTCTGTAACAGAGGAGATCGTCATGAACAAACAGTTGTTCGCCCTTGTCGCCGTTCTGGGTCTGGTGATGACGTCCAGCGTCATGGCCCAGGCCTTCAGCCTACATGTGGGAGACAATGGCGTTTCCATCAGCACCGGTCCCGTGGTGGTGGCGCCCGCCCCCGTGGTGGTTTCCCCTCCGCCTCCGGTGGTGGTGGCGCCGGCTCCTGTGGTGGTGGCGCCGCCTCCGGCGGTGGTCCACCCCGCCCCCGCACCAGTGGTGCGTCATGCGCCGGTGGTGCGCCCTGGTCCCCGTGTGGTGGTGGTGCCCTAGGGCATTTTACACCATCAGCGCTTGAGGGATACCACCCCCATGGTACTGCATCGTGGTGTGGGATGTTGTTGAGAACGCCAGACAACGGCGTGACAATTTTCCGATGCGCCCGAACATCAGGTCCTGCCCCGGGTCCTGTCTCGCGCCCCGCCGCACCTGTCCTGGGTGGCGGGGCGTTTGAGTCAGCGCTTCCGCCAGCTTTTCTCCTCGCCCCGGCGCAGGCGGCCGATGTTCTCGCGGTGCCGCCAGAACACCAGCCCGGCCACGGCCAGAGCCAGGGGCACCAGCTCCAGGCGGCCGAATCCCGCCAGCAGCAGGGGCAGGGCCGCCACCAGTCCCAGGGATCCCATGGACACATAGCCCGACACCGCAATGGCGGCCACGCACACCGCCGCCGCGCCCAGGCAGTGCCACGGCGCCAGGGCGGCGAAGATGCCCAGGGTGGTCGCCACGGCCTTGCCGCCCGTGAACCGCAGGAACACCGAATACACGTGGCCCAGCAGGGCGGCAAACGCCACCAGGCTGATCATGGCTACGCTGGCGCCCAGCTCCCTGGCCACCAGGGCCGGCAGGAAGCCCTTGGCCATGTCCAGCACCATGGCCGCCACCCCCCAGCGCGTGCCGCACAACCGGGCCACGTTGGTGGCGCCGATGTTGCCGCTGCCCTGGGTGCGCGGATCAATGCCGCAAAAGGATTTGGCGATGAGCAGGCCGAATGGGATGGAGCCGAGCACATAGGCTCCGGCGATCATGACTATCCACATGGCAAAATTCCTCCGGCGCGCGTCTGGGTCACATGTCCAGCACATCCTCAACGCCGTAGTCCACGGCTGTCTCGACAATGTGCATTTCGTTGTGCAGGGGATCGATGCGGCCCAGGGTCAGTTGCACCCGCTGGCCCACGTGGCAGTCGTCCCCGAACAGACGACGGGGACCGCGGATGTACAGCTGCACGTCGGGGATGGCGCAGGTGACCAGGGCCGCATGCTCTTCCACCACCACCGCACGGAACGACCCGTGCGATGCAGCCTGGCGCAGGGCCTCCATTTTCCAATACCGGGTCCGGAAGCGCTGCACGCGACCCGTGGCCTCGGCATTGGATTGAATGCTCGGCAGCATGGCCTCCAGCTGCTCCTTGCCCAGGGGTGGCTGCCCGGCCTGCACCGCGCCCACCAGCTGGATCTGGTTCACCAGATCCACATACCGGCGCAGGGGCGAACTCACCGGGGCGTACATGGGTTCGCCCAGGGTGGCGTGCCGCCGGGGAGCCAGCTCCAGCCCCGTGGCGCCGATGCCGCGCATGGCCCGATAGATATCCTGCGGGCGGGACCAGATGCCCTGCGCCTCGGCGCTGATGGGCACATCCTGGGTGCGATGCAACAGGGGCACACCCCGGGATTCCGCCCAGCGCGCCGTGGCGGCGTTCACCAGAATCATCAGCTCGCTCACGAGCAGCTGGGCCATGGGCGTGGCTGGCTTGTGCTCCAGGCGGACGCGCACGTCCCGGTCAAGACATTGCCCCAGGCACTGCGCCGGATGCGGACACTCCAGCACCACCTCCGGCTCGCTGCGCTCCACCTGCAGGGCGCCTCGATCCAGGCGACGCTGCCGCCGCAGCAGGGCCAGCCGGTGTCCCGTGCGCAGGCCGCAGGGGTCATCCCCCTGCCCCAGCATGTGGGCCTCGGCCTGCTGGTAGGTGAGATTGGCCGCCACCGTGGCCCGCGCCAGGCGCGGTGACGTCTCCACCAGCATGCCCTGGGCATCCAGGCGCATGTCCAGCACCAGCACCGGCCGCAGCTGTCCCGCGAAGAGGGAGAATTCCGCAATGCCCACGGATTCCGGCAGCATGTGCAGGACGGCTTCCGGCAGATACAGGGAGGACGCCCGCTGCCGCACGGCGGCATCCAGCGGACTCGCCAGGGGATAGCCCAGGGCCGGACAGGCCAGGGCCACAGTGCAGTGGAAGCCGCCGTCTTCCAGGGCCAGGATGTGGAACGCATCGTCGATGTCGCGGGTAGTCTCGCCGTCGATGCTCGTCAGGGGCAGGTCGAGCACCGGGCAGGCGTCCTGGCCCAACCAGGACCGGGCCGCGGCGGCCCAGGCCTCCAGCTGTTCCTGGTACGCCACGCCCCAGGCCGCATCCGGGTCGTAATCAGCCTGGTCCAGGTGGATATTGTAATGGAACGGCACCAGCCCCCAGGCCCTGGCCAGCAGGAAGGGGAGCTGCGGTTCTTCCGGCGGCAGGCCTTTTCTGAGTTGTTGCCAGAGGGGCGCGGTCTCCTGATCGTCAGGATTGCTGATGCGCGTGCGCAGCAGAGCGGCCAGCTGCCGTTCTTCCGACGTGGCCGGCGGAGGCGGTGGGGCGGCCTTGCCCAGGTGCACACTCCACAGGAGCGGGAACAACCGCTCGCCGGCGGTCTGCAGGGCCTCGCGGGCGGCACGCTGCTCCTGCTCCACCAGGCGGGCTTCCACCATGGCCTGGGGATGGATTTCAAAGGCTGGCGGCTGGAACCGAAAATGCGTCTTGCATGCCAGCAGCACCCGGCCCACGGCGGCGCGACGGTCGGCGTCCCGAGCCTCGTCCCTGGGCCAGAGCAGTTCGGCAAACCAGGTCAGGTCCGCCTGTTCCAGCTCGCCCTGGGCCAACTCCCAGATGGCCATGGGGTCGATGGCCGCTTCCAGGGCGGCGCGCGCCTGATGGCGCTCTTCCAGAATGGCTTCCAGTTCATTGCGGGAAAGCGAGGCGCTGTACTGCGGCCCGGCCCAGGGCAGCACCCTGGCTGCGGGCAGCAGCGTTTCGCGTTTGTTCTGGGTGAACAGCCGCAGCCGCCCCCCGCTTTCCCCCACCACGATGGCGAGCTGGGGCTTGTTGCTGTGGAGAAACTCCACCACACACCCCGGCCCGGGATGCTGCACGGCAGGAAGGATCAATGCATGGCCTTTAGTGTTTGAAGGACCGCTGGCCGGTGAACACCATGGCCGCCTGGGGCTTGGCTTCGTTGACCGCCTGAATGACTTCGAAATCCCGCAGGGAACCGCCAGGCTGGGCAATGGCGGCCACGCCGTGCTCCAGGGCAGCGTCCACACCGTCACGGAAGGGGAAGAACCCGTCGGAAACCATGGCCGTGCCCAGGAGCCCGCCCTTGGCGGCCTGGGTCCGGGCCTGGATATCGTCCAGGATCTCCTGGAAAGACGCCTCTTCCCGGGCCTTGGCCTTGAGCTCGTACAAGGACAGTCCCTGCTCCCGGAAGGCCAGCACATCCGCGTACTTGGTGTACGCCTTGAACACGGCCAACTGCACGCAGCCCACCCGGTCCTGCTCGCCCGCGCCAATGGCCACGGTGGCGCCGTCCTTGGCAAAGAGCACGGAATTGGAGGACACTCCTGCCTCCACGGCCCAGGCGAAGAGCAGGTCCTCGGCTTCCTGCCTGGAGGGCTTGCGGGCCAGGATGGTCACGCCGTCCTTCTCGGCCGTGGCCGGAAGAAAGTCCTCCACACTGCGGATGCGGTTGAGGAAGCTGGTCTGCAGGATGATGCCGCCATCGGCCAGACACTTGATATCCAGCACGGGCTGCCCGGGCAGGGTCCCAAGTTCGGCCAGGCCAGGCAATTCCAGAATGCGCAAGTTCTTGCGGGACTTGAGCACCTCCACCGCGCCGGGCTC
>JAIWOE010000045.1 GCA_020217165.1 Desulfovibrio sp.
AAAGGCCGGGGCGGCCACCACCTCAAAATATTGAGTGCTCAGGAACTCGGCAGCGGCCTTGTCCAGGGGCCGGTTCACCACCACCGCCCCGCCAAAGGCGGCGATGCGGTCCCCCCAAAAGGCCTTGGTCACGGCATCCGCCACGCCGGCATCGCTCCAGGCGGCGCCGCAGGGGTTGTTATGCTTGAGAACCACCGCGGCGGGCTTGGCCGTGAGGTACTGCAGGATGTTCACGCCATTGTCCACGTCCGTCAAGTTGGTCTTGCCGGGATGCTTGCCGGCCTGAAGCATCTGGGCCTCGGTCATGGTGGAGACAAGGCCCGGCGCCTGGCAGCGCAATGCCACGCCATTGGGTTGCAACCCGCCGGCGATGCAGGCGTACAAGGCCGCGGACTGGCCAGGGTTTTCGCCGTAGCGCAGGCCTTTTTCCTGGTTGTCGATGACCCAGGTCCGTTTGGCGTACACCAGTTCCTGGTCCCCAAGACGCAGGGCCAGCTTTTGCGGAAAGATGTCTTTTTCCAGGTTCTTGTACATGCGCTTGAGGTCTTGCATGGGTGGCGCTCGCTTCTTGTGCTCGGGGGTGACACGATGATGGGATACAGGGTTCGGCTCGAATCTGGCATACTAGCACAGCACGCCGGCGTGGGCAAATTCCCCTGTGGGCCGCAAATCGGCCCTACTGCCCCCTTGGTTTTGGACGCAAGATCGCGTACGGTGCGAGAATACTGCCGTCGCGCCGCGATGGCGTCCAGGAGTCGATGCATCTTATGGAAAAAGTGTTGCTCAGGCTGGCCAGGCAGCTCAACGCCTTTGACGAAGCCTCCCTCATGGCCCTGTGGGACGCCTACGCCCAGAAAGTCCAGGAATTCGAACCCACCAAGCGCTGGGAAGAAGCGGCCTTGGTGTTCAGTCTGCTGCAAGCCGTGCGCTGGAAGAATCAGTTATTCAACTACAACTGGGCCGCAGGGGTAAAGCCCACCGGCCGCATGCAAGACCAGCACCAGCTTTCCGGCTTGGCTCCGGACGATCCCCTGGGCTCCTTCGTGTCTTCCCAGGGACCGCGGCTGGCCGCCGTGGAGGCACATGACCTCAAGCATAAGGCCAAGGTGCTGCAATTCAAGCAGAAATCCCCAGCCGAACAGGACGACGCCAGCGGCCCCATCGTGCTGGATGAGGACGATTGAGCCTGGTCCGCGCCGCCGCTGGGGGCTGCCCCTGGTGCGTGCCATGATTTTGTTTGACTTTGCCGCCCCCGCCTTTTATGCACCAATTCCTTTGGCTGGTGAAACGCCAGGGAGATGCGGACTTTTTTTGACGCGGCACCAGCGTCCGGGGCGTGCGCGCCCCACGCGGCGGCCACTGCAAGGAGTGAAGCCATGGCGAATATCGTGGTCCTGGGATTTCAGTGGGGCGATGAAGGCAAAGGCAAGATCGTCGATCTGCTGACCCGTGAGGTCCAGACCATCGTCCGGTTCCAGGGCGGCAACAATGCCGGCCATACCCTGGTCGTCTCCGGCCGCACCTTCATCCTGCATCTCATTCCCTCAGGCATCCTCCACGAGCAGACTCGTTGCTGCATCGGCAACGGCGTGGTGCTCGATCCCCTCGTCTTCCTCAAGGAAGTGGACGCTCTGGCCGAGCAGGGCGTGGACGTGAGCCCGGCCCGGCTTTCCATCAGCCCCAAAGCCCACTGCATCCTGCCCTACCACAAGGCCCTGGATGCCGCCCGTGAAGGCGCCGTCACGGGCACCAAGATTGGCACCACCAAGCGCGGCATCGGTCCATGCTACGAAGACAAGGTGGCCCGCATTGGCGTGCGCGCCGGGGATTTTGCCAACCTGGACCTGCTGCGCGAAAAAATTTTCCACGCCCTGCGCGAAAAAAACGCCGTGCTGGTGCATTGCTATGGCGCCAAGGCCCTGGATGCGGAGCAGGTGTACCAGGAAACTGCGGCCATTGCGCCGCGCATTGTGTCCCATCTGGCCGATGTCTCCTCCATCATTCAGGAAACCCTTGCCGAGGAGGGCTCCGTGCTCTTCGAAGGCGCCCAGGGCACCCACCTGGATATCGACCACGGCACCTATCCCTTTGTCACCTCCTCCAATACCGTGGCCGGCAATGCCGCCTGCGGCAGTGGGTGCGCCCCGGGCGTGCTGGACCGCGTGGTGGGTGTGGTGAAGGCCTACACCACCCGCGTGGGCGAAGGCCCCTTCCCCACGGAACTCAATGACGCCATCGGCGACCGACTGCAGCAGACGGGCGCGGAGTTTGGCGCCACCACCGGCCGCAAGCGCCGCTGCGGCTGGCTGGACCTGTGCGTGCTCAAGGAAGCCGCCCGGCTCAACGGCCCCACGGAACTGGCCATCACCAAGCTGGATGTGCTGACCGGCCTCAAGGAACTCAAGGTGTGCGTGGCCTACGAGCACAACGGCCAGCGCGTGGCCTATCCTCCCCAGGAGGAAAACGGCCTGGCCCACGTGACGCCGGTGTATGAGACCCTCCCCGGCTGGGACGAAGACATTTCCCACGCCACCTCCTGGGTGTCTTTGCCCAAGGAGGCCAAGGAGTACATCAAGTATATCGAGTTGGCCATGAAGGCTCCGGCGTCCATCATTTCCGTGGGTCCGGACCGCGATCAGACCATCATCCGCAAATAGCCCGGCACGGAATCCGGCGTTATTTCGGGAGGATCGCCCCGCCATGGCTGCCCCTCGCGCCTCTGCCCGTTCAGCCGCCCCGGCCGCTGGAGCGGGCACCCCCTTTGATGCACTCCGTCTGCCATCGCCGGAAGTGCTCATGGCCCGCGCCCGGGATCCGCGCCAGGCCCGGCTGCGCACCTTGCTGGAGCGCCTGGCCGGCAACCCGCCCCAGGTGCTGCTGCTGGAAGGCGGCGACGCAGTCTCCCGCCTGGCCATGGGATTGTGGTGGACGGCGTGGCACCAGTGTACCGGCCCGGAACCGGCGCCTGGCCCCGCTCCATCCGCCGGCTCGCTCCCGGGCCTGCTCCCGGGCCTCCTTCAGGACCGACAGCACCCCCCGCCTCAGCAGCGAACCGCCCCGGCCGAGCGCCCCTGCTTGGCCTGCGCAAGCTGCAGACAGGTGTTCACGGGCGTGCATCATTCCCTGCACCTGCTGGACGGCGCCAGCGACCTCATCCGCATTGATGACGTGCGCGAGGTGATGCAGAAACTATCGGAGAAACCCCGCCAGGGGCAGTTGCGGTGTATTCTCTTGAACGAAGCCCACAACTGCAAGGCGGAGACCGCTAACACCCTGCTGAAATCCCTGGAGGATCCCCGGCCCGGCAACTGCTTCCTGCTCCTCGCCCCTCAGCGGGAGCGGCTGTTGCCCACCCTGGTTTCCCGCAGTTTCACCCTGAGTTTGGCCTGGCCCGATCCGCATCAACCCCCATCCCATTTCAAGGAAGATACGACGTTGCAACAGGCTGTGGAGACGTGGACCGCCCGTCTCGATTCCCTCGTCGCCGATGGCCGCGGCTGGTTTGGCGCGGCCCTGGCCAAGGAAGCCCTGGACAAACCCACCGCCCAGGCCCTGGTGCTGGAACTGCAACGCCGGCTGGCCCTGGCCCTGCTAGGCGAACCCCACGGCTGCCTGGGCAGGCTGGATGCCGAATCCCTCCAGCGGTTGGATACGGTGCTGGCCGAGGCCCACGCATCCCTGGAATACAACGTCACCCCGGCCCTGGTGCTGGACTGGGTGGCCACGCGCATTTACCTTGCCGCTAAGCGGCCCCAGGCCATGGCCACAAGCTGATCCCACACCAGGACATGAGGAGGGAGGCGCATGATCAGTCCGCACGATGTCGATCCTCGTCGCATCACCCCCCTCAACCAGTGCGAGCTTCCCAGGTTCGAGACGGCTGCGGGCAGTCTGTCCCCCCGATTTCCCCAGTCCCACCGGCCCGTAATCTACTGGATGCACCGGGACCAGCGCGTGCAGGACAACTTCGGCCTGCTCCACGCCCAGGCCCTGGCCCTGCACGCCGGCGCCCCCCTGGCCGTGGTCTTCTGCCTGGCGCCCAGCTTCCTGCACGCTGCCTGGAGGCAGTACGCCTTTATGCTGGACGGCCTGGGAGAGGTGGCCCGGCAGCTTGCGGCCCTGGGCATCCCCTTTGCGTTGCTGCAGGGTGATCCCGGCCAGGAAACGGCAGTCTGGTGCCTGCAACAACACGCCGCCGTGGTGGTGACGGATTTCGATTCCCTGCGCATCAAACGACACTGGATGCGCCAGGCAGCCGAGGTTCTGGCAGCCCATGATGTTGCGATGCTGGAGGTGGATTCCCGCAACATCGTCCCCTGCCGTGCGGTTTCTCCCAAACAGGAATATGCCGCGCGCACCATCCGGCCGCGCATCCACCGCTTGCTCCCGGAATTTCTGCATATGCCGCCGGCCGTGCGTCCTCACCCCCATGCCTTTGCCGGCCATGTTCCCCAGGTAAACCCCGCAGACCTGACCCAACTGGCAGCAGCCTTGCCCGTGAATCGTACTGCGGAACCTGTGACCTGGTTGCGATCCGGTCCTGGCGCCGGCCTCGACGCGCTCCAGGATTTTATTGCGAATAGATTACGATTCTATGCAGAAAACCGCAATGACCCCCTGGCTGGCGCCACGTCTCGCCTTTCCCCCTATCTGCACTTTGGCCACCTGAGCGCCCTGCGTGTGGCCCTGGCCGTGCAGGAGGCGACGGCTCCGCGGGAGGCCAAGGAAGCATTTTTGGAAGAACTTGTGGTGCGCCGGGAGCTTGCGGACAATTTCTGCCTGCACGCCGCTGGCTATGACACCCTGGCCGGCTGCCCGGCCTGGGCGCGGCAGACCCTGGACGAACGTCGCCACGATCCGCGCAGTCATTTGTACTCACTGGAAGAATTCGAGCAGGCCCGCACCCATGACCCACTGTGGAACGCCGCCCAGCAGGAAATGCGCCTCACCGGCATGATGCACGGCTACCTGCGCATGTATTGGGCCAAAAAGATCCTGGAATGGACGACGTCTCCGGAAGAAGCCATGGCCGTGGCCATCCACCTTAACGACACCTGGCAGCTGGACGGCCGCGACGCCAATGGCTACACCGGCATCGCCTGGTCCATTGGCGGGGTGCATGACCGGCCCTGGAAGGGGCGGCCCGTGTTCGGCACCATCAGATACATGAACGAATCTGGATGCCGACGCAAATTCGACGTTCCCGGCTACATTGCCCGCGTGAAGTCGCTGGCATCATCGCACTGAAGGAGCGTCCGCAACACCTCGGTGCGCAGTGGTGTCTCAGTCTCCCTGCAGGCAGACGCGGGCGATGATGCGTTCCAGGGTGGCAATTTCCACGGGCTTAGCGATGTGCTCGTCCATGCCTGCGGCCAGGGCCTGACCCCGGTTCACCTCCATGGCACAGGCCGCCACGGCCACAATGGGAATGTCCGGATCCTGTTTGGCGGGGGGATTGGCGCGGATCCGCCGGGTAGCCTCCAGGCCGTTCATGTCCGGCAACTGGATATCCATGAGAATGAGGTCGAAGCGTTCTTCTGCCAGGCATTGCAGCGCCTGCCGGGCTTCGCCAGCCACCCGGGGCGAGTGGCCCATTTTCTCCAGCAGCCGCTTGAGGAAGAGCTGGTTCACGGGCTCATCCTCCACCACCAGGATGCGCAGGCACCTGTCTGTCTTGCCGTTGCCCTTTTGTTTGCCGGCGCCGGGCGCAGGCCGTCCCCGGGCGCCGTCATCTTTGGTCAGGGAAAGTGGCGGCAGCCCCGCGACACGCCGGACGATGCGGGTGAGGGCAGCAACACGACAGCGTAGCTCTACCATTCTTGGATGATATCATGGCGCGTTGCCAGGATGCAAGCTGAAGTGAGCCACCGCAGCGCCCAGGCGCTGCACCTGGACATCCTTCGCAAGTTCCGTGTATGTTTCCCGCGCAGCCCGCGGGCCAACTTTTTTCGGAGTAAGCAGCGTGGACGTGATCACCACACCGGCGGACGTACGCCGGATTGCCTCGGAGGCGAGGCGTCAGGACCGCACCGTGGCCCTGGTGCCCACCATGGGCTTTTTTCATGCCGGCCACGAATCCCTCATGCGGTGGGCGCGGGCCCATGCCGACATGGTGATTTGCAGCCTGTTCGTCAATCCCACCCAGTTCGGCCCCACGGAAGACCTGGCCAGCTATCCGCGAGATCCGGACCGAGACATTCGCGTGGCTTCCGAAGCCGGTGTGGACGTGCTCTTTTGCCCGGACGCAACATCCATGTATGCCCCGGACCACGGCACCTGGATTGAAGTGCCGGAACTGGCGGCACCCCTGTGCGGCGCCACACGGCCCACCCATTTTCGCGGGGTGTGCACCGTGGTGGCCAAGCTGTTTCACCTCACCTCGCCGCATGTGGCCGTGTTTGGCGAGAAGGACTGGCAGCAGCTGGCCATCATCCGGCGCATGGTGCGAGACCTGGATTTCAACGTCGAGATAGTGGGGCGGCCCATTGTGCGGGAGCCCGACGGCCTGGCCATGAGTTCCCGCAACAAATATCTCACGCCGCAGGAGCGCCAGGCGGCCCCGCAACTACACGCGGGTCTGCTACATCTGCAGCACCTGGTGGACGCGGGGGAACGGGATGCCATGGTTCTTGCCAGAGCGCTGCGTTCGTGGTATGAGCAACATCTTGGGCTGGGGACAAAAGATTACATTGCCTTGGTGCATCCAGAAACCCTCGCTCCCGCTTCCAGGCTGGAAGAACCCACCCTGGCCGCCGTCGCATGGCGGCTAGGCAAGGCGCGTCTTATCGACAATCTGCTGCTTCAGCCTCACCCTTAAGCCCACGGCGCCACGCCCTCCACACCAGTGCTCAACTTCCTCCGTCGTCAGATCGTCGAAAGCAAGAATGTCTTTCGGGCCAATATTCTTGCCGGTGTTCTGTTTCTGCTGCCCATTCTGGCCACGGTCTTTCTGATCAACCTGCTCATCAGCTGGGTGGACATGTCCCTGCTGCTGCTGCCTGTCCAGTACCGGCCGGAGAACTATCTGCCGGTGCGCATTCCCGGGCTGGGGCTGCTGCTGGTGGTGCTCATCCTGTTCATTACCGGGATGTTCGTGCGCAACTTCATTGGCCGCAAGCTGGTGGAACTGGGCGAGCGGCTCATGCGCTACATCCCCTTTGTGAGCAAGGTGTACAGCTGGATCAAGCAGATGGTGGATACCCTGCTTTTGACCAGCGGCAAGGAATTCAAACGCGTGGTGATGATTGAATATCCCCGGCGCGGCATCTGGGCCATGGCCTTTGTGACCGGCGTGGCGGAAGGGGAAGTGCAGGACAAGACCAACCATCGCGTCATCAACGTTTTTTTGCCCACCACCCCCAATCCTACCTCCGGATTTTATCTGCTGGTGCCGGAAACCGACGTCATTCCCCTGGACATGTCTGTGGAAGATTCCATGAAACTCATCATGTCCGGCGGGATTCTCGTTCCTGAGAATTATCGAAAGCAATCCAACAATGGCGCGGGAAGCCAGCCGGCACCCCCGGCGCCCCCCATGGAGGAACAGGCATGATTCCCGTCAAAGGCAAATACTTCTTCACGTCCGAATCCGTGACCGAGGGCCATCCCGACAAGGTGGCCGACCAGATTTCCGATGCCATCCTGGACACCCTGCTGGCCCAGGACACGCACGCCCGCGTAGCCTGCGAGACCCTGGTGACCACCGGCCTGGCCTTCATCGCTGGCGAAATCACCACCTCGGGCTACTGCGACTTCGCCCAGACCGTGCGCCAGACCATCAAGGAAATCGGCTACAATTCCTCAGACATGGGCTTTGACTGGGAAACCTGCGGTGTCATTTCCTCCGTGGGCAAGCAGTCCGTGGACATCGCCCAGGGCGTGGACCGCTCCGACCCCGAAAACCAGGGCGCTGGCGACCAAGGCATGATGTTCGGGTTTGCCTGCGACGAAACCCCCACCCTCATGCCCGCCCCCATTTTTTGGGCCCACAAGCTGGCCCGCCGTCTGACCTTCGTGCGCAAGGAAGGCATCCTGGACTTCCTGCGGCCCGACGGCAAGACCGAAGTGTGTTTTGAATACGTGGACGGCAAGCCCGCCCGCATCGATACCGTGGTCATCGCCACGCAGCACAGCCCCAACGTGGGCTATCAGGACCTCTGCGATGCCGTGAAGGCCGAGGTCATCATGAAAACGCTGCCGCCCGAATACATGGACAAGAACACCCGAATCTTCATCAACACCACCGGCCGCTTTGTCATCGGCGGTCCCATGGGCGACTGCGGGCTCACCGGCCGCAAGATCATCCAGGACACCTACGGCGGCATGGGCAACCACGGCGGCGGCGCCTTCTCCGGCAAGGACCCCTCCAAGGTGGACCGCTCCGGCGCGTACATGGCCAGGTACATTGCCAAAAACGTGGTGGCGGCTGGCCTGGCCCCGCGCTGCGAAGTGCAGATTGCCTACGTCATCGGCGTGGCCGAGCCCATCTCCGTGCTGGTCACCTCCATGGGCTCCAGCGAGCTGCCCGACGACGTGCTGACCAAGGCCGTGCGCGACGTGTTCGACATGCGCCCCTACCACATCACCAAGCGCCTGGATCTCCTGCGTCCTGTATACAAGGACAGCGCCTGCTACGGTCACTTCGGCCGCGAAGACGTGGCCTTTACCTGGGAAAAGACCGACGCCGTGGCGGACCTGAAAACCGCCGCCAAGGTTTAGAATAGCCACCTGACGATACGTCTCGAGAAGTTGCGTGATACCCAGGGCCGCCTTGCCGGCGGCCCTGGGCCAAATGCTCCCTGCGTCCGCCGCACTACAATCTTTTTGGCGGGCTGTCCGTCCTGAAACGAATGGTGCCGTTATCGCCATAACCCCGTATTTTTGGTCCTTTCCAGTATCAAAACCGGCAGACGCGTACGCGCCACAGCGCTATAGGCGGATGTCGGCGACTTCGATGATAGGACGCCCAATCATTCCCTCCAAGGAGTCCAAGGGGTCGGCTTTGCGAGTGGCGCCAAAGTCAAGGCCTGTTAGCTTCTCAATTATTCTGACAGGCACTTGGTACGTTCGATATCCGCCATAGGCGAACTCCAAGTTGGCGATGAGGTGTTTTTGTGTTTGAAGGTAGGCTGTGGCCGAAAGCCTTCCATTATCCAGAACGATGGCCACGACTTTCCAGAATTCCGCAGGGATTTGGAATTCGCCTCGATAAAGCATATCGTCGTCACGAAAGACGGGTCCAGTAAAAACTGACACTTTCAAATCGTATTTGCCCGCATTCTCTAAAATGTAGTCCTCCAGGCCCAGCCAGGTTCTCTGGTTGAGATCCTTGTGTTGCGGCGAGCAGTTGGTAAAATGAAACGTGTCTCTGTTGGCAAACTCCGCCGCTTCCCCCCAGACAGGATCAAGTCGGCGGACTAAATGTCCGCGATCTATCGGATTGTCCTTGTAAAGTTCCGGACCACACTGGAACTTTTTATCCAACCGTGAGTCGTAGTACCAACTGTCGCGGCCTCTGTTCAGCGACACTCTGCGACCGCCGTCAATGTTCACGGCGGTATAAAAGGCCAAGCGCCGGGACTTGTTCATGACAATGCTGAAGTGATTGTACTTCAGAACATCGGAGCCATCCTTGAGCTTGGCAACCTCGCTGCGAAGGTCCTCTCGAAGGGTTGGCATACGCACTGGAGATCCCAGAAAGTTTTCATCGTACCCGATGACGCCCTGATACCATTCCTGGGCGCTTTCCCACACCGTCATGGGTTCCTCGGCGCTTTCCTCGGTCAGAGATTCAGCAAAGGGGAGGAGCAGTTCATCAAGCAATTGCTTCTCCTCGACACTTAAGTCCGCACGTATGCCCACAAGGAACTTCATGATACTGCTGATACGAATGCCTTCATTGGCAACGTATTTATCTGAAATGGTGGGGTCAGGTACCCCGGAATGATGCAGCGCCACAACTTCCCAGGCGTCATTGAAAACGGGTGACCCCGAGGAACCCGGCTGCGTATCGGTTAGGTAATGAATGTACTTATCAAAGACATCAACCACTTTGTTTTCCCGGACCGCAACTGCCTTGTATCCACCCTCAGGGTGCTGGATTATTGATACATACTCCCCTTTCAAGGCCTTGCCGGATTCGGCGATCAACGTGAGGTGACCAAAATCTGAGGGGGAAGCCCCGTCTGCGCCACGCGGGTCCAACGCCACGATGGTGAAGTCCAGCTTTTCATCCGTAATGAAGAAACGATTCGGGGCAAAGTTAAGAACCACTAACAAAACCTAGCCAGTTCTCTAAAAATTCTCTAAACTTGTCGGCAGGAGGTCATCATGAAGCCTGCCGAATTCGAGCG
>JAIWOE010000046.1 GCA_020217165.1 Desulfovibrio sp.
AAAGGGAAGAGTCCCCCTGGACAAAGGGCTCGCACGGCTGGCCGGCCAGCGCACCGGGAAGGCCGGGCCCGGTCGCCGGCCCGGTGAAGGCCAGGCAGCAGGTGGGGGCCTCCCACCCAAGCAGGCTGCGCCACTTGCGGAGCCCCGCCGGCTGCACCGTCACCCGCAGCTCCACACCGCCGGAGTCCGTGAATTTGACGGCGTTGTCCAGCAGCTGGGAAAGCGCCACCACCAGCATGTTCATGTCGCCGGTCAGCACGGGGGGCACGTCCGGCGCCACCTCCATGTGGAAGGTGAGCCCCTTTTCCTGGGCCCGGGCCTTGAAATCGTGCCGCAGCACCTGCAGGCAGTCCTCCAGGGCAAAGGGCTCCCCGGTACCTGCCTTGTAATCCCGCACATCCAGCCGGGCATATTCCAGCATGAACGTGAACAGCCGCTGCAACCGCTCCGCAGAGTGCCGGCTGGTGAGGAGGTATTCGCGTTGCTGCTCGGAAAGGGCCTCGGCTAGGGCCAGGTCCGTGAGGCCCAGGATGCCGTTGAGGGGCGTGCGCAGCTCGTGGCTCATGGCGGCCAGAAAGTCGCTTTTGGCGCGCGCGGCCTCCAGGGCGGCCCGCCGACTGCGCACCAGCAGCAACACCCCCAGCACCAGGGCGGCTCCGCCCACAATCCACACGGCGATGAACCAGCGCCGCACGCTGGCCATGGCCTGCATGGTCACGTCATGGTCATGAATCCCCGGCAGGGTGATGGCAATACCGCCGCAGAGTTCGCCGGGGGCGCAGGCATGCTCGGTCCTGCACTGGCTGCAGCTTTGGTCCGCCACCAGGGGGGCCAGGTATCGGAAGGAGCGGCCAGCGCCGGCATCTGGTTCGATGATCCAGAATTCGCGGGCGCCGGCGGCGATGCGACGGAAGGCCTCGGCCTCCCAGGCTTCCAGCTCGACACCGGGATGCCGCGCCGGGTTGCCCACCATGCGAAAGGAGTGCTCGTAGCCCCGGGCCCGGGCCAGGGCGGCCAGTTGCTGGGCCATGCAGGGCGGATCGATGCGCTGAAACGTCCGGCCATCCGGGAGCACAACGAGCTCGTCCGGGGACGGACAAAGGGTGGCATTGGCAGCAGCCGGCGTCTGCACGTAGACGCCGCCAAAGCCGGCGTTCCAGGCCTGGGCCAGGACAATCTGCTGGAACAGGGCCCGGGCTTCCCGCAGCATCAGATCCTCTGCGGCGCGCTGTTGCACGTTCACCAGCTGCATGCAGGCCACGGCGATGCCGATGGTCCAGACCAAGAGCACGGCACAGGGGGCTAAGGCATCGCGTCGCAGCATGGTTCCACCTGGAGAAGGTTGCGGAAAACCCGTCAACCATACCACACTGCCCGGGCTTATGCCAGTCCTGCATGCAATTCCTAGGTAGTGCGCATTTCCTCTTCCGTAATGATCTGAAACGCCTTGTTCGCCTTCACCGAGCCGCAAATGCCGTGATACTTGAGCACGCCTTCGATTTCGGCTTCCAGAAGATCGTCGGTATCGGTGTCCAGCATGATGATGTCGCCGATTTCCAGGTTCAGCAACTGGCGGCCCGTGAGCTTGGAGCGGCCGAAGCGCACCACCATTTCCACATAGGTTTCCATGAGCCGCTCCTTAAGGCGCGCCACCCAGGCATGGTCAACTTCCAGACGCTCCGTTTGAAAGCTGGCGTGCAATTTTGAGCGGATGGGCTCCACCGTGGCGTAGGGCAGGCACATGACCATGGAGCCGATGGCGTTTTCCAACTCCACTTCGAAGGTGATGACCACCACCACGTCCGAGGGCGGCACAATGGCGGCGAACTGGGGGTTGATTTCACTGCGCACCAATTCCAGGTGCACCTCGTGCACCGGCCGCCAGCTTTCCTCCATGTTGTCCAGAGCAATCTTGATGACGCGGTCGATGATGGCCTGTTCGATGCGGGTGAATTCCCGGCCCTCGATCTTGGGCTGCGAACCTGCACCGCCGAAGAAGTTCTCCACCAGGGCGAACACCAGCCGCGAATCCACCACCATGATGGCATTGCCCCGCAATGGCTCCATCTTGAAGATGTTGATGGACGTGGGCACCGGCAAGGAGCGCATGAAGTCCCCGAACTTGGTCATGTCTATGGAAATGGGGTTCAGCTCCACGCGTTTGCGCACGGAGTTCGACAACGCGTTGGTGCACAGCCGGGCAAAGCGGTCGTTGACGATTTCCAGCACCGGCATGCGGCCGCGGATGATGCGGTCCTGGTTGGCCAGGTCAAAGGGGACGATGCCGGAATCGTCCTCCACCACATCAGATTCCACCTCGATTTCTCCGCCGGAAAGTCCCCGCAGGAGAATATCCACCTCGTCCTGGGCCAGAATCTTGCTCATGCTCGTGCCTCTTGCTGCCTGCTATTTCTTCGGAAATACTTGCCGCACAGTATGCGAAACCGAGTCATGGCGCCGGAAAAAACAACGGCGACAACGCCTCGAACACCACAAAGGCCAACCCGGCAATGACAATCAACAGAATGATGTCCAGCAAGGTGATGGTCACGGGCTTGAGGCTGACCTTGGTAACATAGCCATCCTCAATGTGCCGGACCTCGTACCGTCTGGTGGTGCGCCCGCGAATCTTGTTGCCGATGACCTTACCAACCCGCAGGTCTTCCCGATCCAGATGGTACAGAAAGTCCTCAATGGGTTCATGGGTATCATGGCGAAAAAACATGATGTTATCTTCCGGACGCATGCCTGCTCCTGCACATGACCCATGCCACATGGCATTATCATGGTAGCCATCTCTCGGTGTGCGGCAATGGCTTGCCCGGCCGCTTCTCAGCGCAATGCCATGATCCAGGCCGCCACCACCAGCCCCAGGCTGCCCAGGCCCAGCGCCCAGGCCGTCGCGGTTCGCCGGGACCAGTCGCTAAACCTATGCAAAATCCATCCCAAACCCACACCCGCCACAAAGCCGAACAGATGCGCCAGCACGTCCGTGCGGCCCCCTCGGCCAGGCTCCCCCGAGCCATTGGAGCCGCTTGGCCCCTCCCCGCCGCCGGTGCCAAACAGCCCCAGCAGGATGACGCCGGCCGCCAGTGGGGCGAACACCCGCGCCCAGGCCAGGGCTGGCCGCTCCCGGGCCCAGCCGTGGTTGGCGCGCACGTCCTGGGCCAGCATCACCAGGGTGCGGTGCGTGGTCAGGGCCCCCAGCAGGCCGAACACCGCCGTGGACGCCCCGATGCTCAGGTGCATGGCGCCGTGGAACCACGCGTTGAGCATGTTGCCCAACATACCGGAGAGAATGGTCAAACACAATGCCACCCCCAGCCCCAGCTCGCGACCGGCCAGGACCAGAAAGATGCCCCCCAGGCAGGCGTTGGCCCCCAGATGCTCCGGGCCGGAGTGCAGGGTCAGGGCTGTAACGGCGCGGTACCACTCCCCAAAATACACCATGAGCCGGGCATCGGCGCCACCCAGGCGGATCCAGGCGTCATGACTGTCTGGCAGGCCGGCTCGGCGGACCAGGGCCGCCCCGGCAGCGCCGATATTCCCCACCGTCAGGCCGTGCATGCAAATCAACCCCAGCACCACGGCCAGGGCCCCGGGCAGGGCGGCGGCGGAAGGCGGATTTCCCGGCGCAAGCTGCCGGCATTTGCTTCGGTTTTCGCGTTCAAAGGCGGCAATCTCGTCCACCGCACGCGGGGCCAGGGGCTCCAGCACTTCCAGCGCCCACCCCTGGGCCATGCCTTCAGCCAGGCTGTGTGACGAGCCGGGCACATCACGCACCCGGTGCTCCACCCCGCGGGCTTCCAGCACCAGGGACCACAATCGCAGGGACTCGCGCAAGGGGCGTATGTGGCCCAGGCGGGGCAGCAGATCAGGCAGAATATCCACAAACGCGGCAGGCCGCGCAGGCAGAGGCGAAGGACGATGGGAGGAGGCGGACGCACGTCCTGGCGTCACGCGGCGCGGGCGCAGGGGAAACGGCATGGGAGGATCAAACGTCGATATCGTACGGTGGCGGTTCCTTGCAGCGGCCCTGCTGTCCAGGGCGGTGCATGCCGCCGTGCATCACATGCACCTGGCCGCGCTCCACGGCGCGCTCGAACCAGCGGATCAGCTGCACCTTGAGCAGGGCCCGGGCCGCCGGCACCAGGAGCGCCAGGCCCAGGATGTCGGTGATGAATCCTGGCGTCACCAGCAGCAGGGCGGCCACTAGCACGCAGGCAGCGTCCATGAGCTCCCCGGCGGGCATCACCCCCCGGTTGAGCTGTTCCCGGATGCGCAGCACCACGTTCATCCCCTCGCGCCGCGCCAGCCAAGCCCCGGCGATCCCGGAAAAGATGACAATGGCCACCGTGGTCAGCGCGCCGATGGAAGAGCCCACCTTCACCAGCAGGTAGAGCTCCAGCACGGGAATGAGCGTGAAGGCGAGGAACAGTTTGAACAGCATGCGCACATCCGGAGTATTTTAGCAAAAAAGGGCCACAAGGGCCCTTTTTCACGCGATGGTCTTGCGAAAAAAAAACGCTAGCCTTTGGCGCCAGGACCCGGCTTGACCACCACACCCGTGCGCAGGCACTGGGTGCACACGTTCACCTTGCGCACTTCTCCGCCGCGAAGCAGGGCGCGAACCTGCTGCAGGTTGGGCATGAACCGGCGACGGCTCTTGTTGTTGGCATGGCTGACGTTGTTGCCCGAGGCAGGGCCCTTGCCGCAGTATTCGCACACCTTGCTCATGTATTTGCTCCTGGAGCGCTGGCTTTGCTTCTGATAAGGATAATGACGGAACAAGACGGCCTTGCCGCCCGGCCAAGCAGCGAGGCACCATCAACAACATGCCTAGATGTCCGCCGCGTGAAGAGCACGTTCTCTAGCCCCTTCGCCTCAAAAACGCAAGGCCTTTTTTGCGGGAACAGGCCTTTTCCGCTTGACAACAAACACCCCCCGCAGGTACAGCAACCTCTCTTACGGGGTTGAATATGCGTTCCACTTGGTTGCCTCTCCACGATCTCCCGGCTGAAGGCCGGGACTTTTCTTTTCCAGACGCTGCCTTATGGTCAGACATCTGGGAGGATTTTGCCATGCCCTGTCGGATGGGCCAGCCCTTGCGGGCTGACCTGCATCTGACGGTTCACGACGGCGCCGCGGGCGGCGGTGTGCACATTCGCGGCACCCTGACCGGCTCCATCATCATGGCCTGCGACCGCTGCGCCGAGGACGCCGAAACACGGCTGGACGTGGCGCTGGAGGACTATGAAGTCCTCAACCAGGATGGCGAAGAGGATGACGGGAGCCAGGCCAACGCCCCCGGCAATACATTGGATGATCCTGCCCCCGGCCTGCTGCGGCACGGTCCGCAGGGGCTGGAGTTCGACGTGCAAGGCTACCTGTGGCAGCAGTTCATGCTTGCGCTGCCCACCAAACCGCTGTGCGCGCCGCAGTGCAAGGGGTTGTGCCCGCAGTGCGGGGCCAACTGGAATGTGGAGCAGTGCCAGTGCCGGCAAGACGAGGGGGATCCGCGTCTAGCCGTCTTGCGGCAGTTGAAACGCTCCTGACAACATTGTATGGCATGCTCCGGGCATGGGGACGGCGGTGGCCGGCCTGGCCCGAAGCGGCAAAACGCTCTGGCTCAAGAGAGGATAGCATCATGGCTGTGCCCAAGAAACGCAAATCCAAGTCCCGCAAAGGCATGCGCCGCGCCAACCAGCGTGTGGCCATCCCCGCCGTTGTGTTCTGCTCCTGCGGCGAGCCCACTCGTCCGCACACGGTGTGCGCGGCCTGTGGCACCTACAAGGGTCGTCAACTTCTGCAGACCGGAGAGCAGGCTGCGTGACGAGCCTTCGGCGCAAGGCCCAGCCCTGGAGCCGCGTGGCCGAGGAGACGCAGGACAGCGTCGTCCCCACCATCGCGGTGGATGCCATGGGTGGGGACTTCGGCCCTTCTGTGATTGTGCCCGGCGCCCTTGCCGCCAGCAAGGCGTGCAATGTGGAGCTTATTCTCGTGGGGGACGAAGCCAGGATTCAGGCGGAGCTCGCCAAATACAACGGCGAGCTCGGCGCCGTCTCCGTCGTGCATACGACCCAGGTGGCGGAGATGGGCGAAAAGCCCTCCGAAATCCTGCGTCGCAAAAAAGACGCCTCCATCCAGGTGGCGTTTGAACTGGTGCGCGAGGGCCGCGCCCATGGTGTGGTGAGCGCAGGACACTCCGGCGCCACCGTGGCCTGCGGCATGTTCATTCTCGGCCGCATTGCCGGGGTGGAGCGGCCGGCCCTGGCTTCCATCATCTTTACGGAAAAACAGCCCATCACCCTCATTGATGTGGGGGCCAATGTGGACTGCAAACCGTACCACCTCTTCCAGTTCGGGCTCATGGCCGATGTGCTGGCCAAGCACGTGCTGGGCATCCACACCCCCACCGTGGGGCTGCTTTCCATCGGTGAAGAGGAAGGCAAGGGCAACCTGCAGGTCAAGGAAGCGTTTGAGCTGTTCAAGATGACGAACTCCTTGAACTTCGTAGGGAACATCGAAGGCCGGGATATTTTTACCGGCAACGTCAACGTGATCGTGTGTGACGGCTTTGTGGGCAACATTGCCTTGAAGCTCTCCGAGGGCCTGGCCATGTCCATTGCCCGCATGATCAAAACCGAGCTCAAACGCGACCTGATCTCCAAGGTCGGCGGGCTGCTCATCAAAGACGCCATGCGCCGGCTCAAGCGTGTGGTGGACTACTCCGAATACGGCGGCGCCCCCCTGCTGGGACTCAAGGAAATCGTGGTGGTTTGCCACGGCTCCTCCCCTGCGGGCGCCATCACCAGCGCCATCGACATGGCGGCCACCTTCATCCGCAAAAAAGCCAACGAACACCTCATTGCGGAACTATCCGCAAACGAGGAGCTTTCCCGTTTCGGCAAGGCTGCCATGAAGCTGTAATCCCCTCCTGCCGCCAGAACTCCGCCGTATCGGCAGGCGCTGGCCTCGCCCGCGGACAAGCCCCACCTGGATTGCCATGACACACACTTCCCCCGTTCCCGCGTCCTGCAGCATGGACATTGTTATCCGTGGCCTTGGGTTCCATGTTCCCCAGCGTGTGTTGACCAATGCAGACCTGGAAGCCATGGTCGAAACCAGCGACGAGTGGATCGTCACCCGCACCGGCATTCGCGAACGGCGCATCGTCTCCGAAGGCGAAGCCTCGTCGGATCTGGCCATTCCCGCGGTGGAACATGCTCTTAAGGAAGCCGGGGTCACGGTCCAGGAGGTCACCCATGTGGTGGTGGCCACCCTCACGCCGGACCTCGTCTGCCCCAATTGCGCCACCACCCTGGCCAACAAGATGGGCATGAACGGGGTGATGGCCGTGGATGTGAACGCCGCCTGCTCCGGCTACCTCAACGCCATGCAGCTGGGCCGTGGCCTGGTGTGCCTGGTGGAAAACGCCGTGGTGCTGGTGGTGGCCGTGGACGTGCTCACCAGCCGTACCAACTGGGAAGATCGCACCACCTGCGTGCTCTTTGGCGACGGCGCCGGCGCCGCGGTGCTCACCCGGGCTGGCGGGCACGAGGGGGAAGGCCTGATTCTGGACATGGAATTCCGTTGCGATGGCAGCCTGGGCGACCACCTCACGGTCATCGGCGGCGGCTCCAAGCACCCCTACCGAACCGGGCATGTGGTGGGCCCCGAATATTTCGTCCAGATGAACGGCCGCGAGGTGTTCAAGCACGCCGTGCGCAACATGGACACCATCTGCAACAAGGTGCTGGCAAATTGCGGTAAAAGTCTGGCGGATGTGGATATCTTCATCCCCCATCAGGCCAACCTGCGCATCATCGAAGCCCTGGGCGACCGCATGGGCGTGCCCCGGGACAAGGTGTTCGTCAACGTGGATCGCTATGGCAACACCTCTGCCGCCTCCGTGGCCATCGCCCTGGCCGACGCCCGTGCCCAGGGCCGCATCAGGAAAGGCGACCTGGCCCTGCTGACCACCTTTGGCGGCGGCCTCACCTGGGGTGCAGGCCTAGTGCAATTCTAGGGCCTGCCCTGCGCGGGACCAGATGGCATTTTTTTGTTTGCGAAGCGCGGATGTTTGAGGTAGGAGCAACGAGATTCCACGTTGCCACAAGGAGGGCGCAGGGGTGCGGGATGTCCCGGCGGCCCTTGTCCCACTACCTGCGGCTGCAGATGCAACCCTCGCATTCCGCTGCCGGAACTCCATCGAACTCGACAACCACTGGATAGCGCATGAGCGAATTGCCCAAGACCGCATTGGTGACCGGCGGATCCCGCGGCATTGGCAAGGCCGTGGCCCTGGCCATGGCCGCCACCGGCCGCCAGGTGTACCTCACCTATGTCAGCCGGCCTGAACTGGCGGCGGAAGTGGTGCAGACCATCGCCGCTGCCGGCGGTTCGGCCAAGGCCTTTGCCCTGGATGTGTCCGATCAATCCGCCGTGGCTGCGTTTTT
Organism: Desulfovibrio sp.; assembly: GCA_020217165.1. Lineage (GTDB taxonomy): Bacteria > Desulfobacterota > Desulfovibrionia > Desulfovibrionales > Desulfovibrionaceae > Megalodesulfovibrio. Next base: position 8,460 of record JAIWOE010000046.1, read on the forward strand.
TGCCGAACACATCAAGGACAAGGTGTTCCTGGACGTGTTGGTGAACAACGGCGGCATCACCAAGGATGGCCTCATCCTGCGCATGAAGCCCGAAGATTTCGAGCGTGTGCTGCAGGTGAACCTCATGGGCGCCTTCTGGTGCCTGCAGGAATCCGCCAAGATCATGACCAAGCAGCGCGCCGGCAGCATCGTGAACATCGCGTCCGTGGTGGGGCAGACCGGCAACGCCGGCCAGGCCAACTACGTGGCGGCCAAGGCCGGACTCATTGGCCTGACCAAAACCGCCGCCCAGGAACTGGCGCCCCGCAACGTCACCGTCAATGCGGTGGCCCCCGGATACATCGAAACGGACATGACCCACGTGCTCTCCGAGCAGGCCAAGGAGGCGTTTTTGACGCGCGTCCCCCTCAAGCGTGTGGGCACCCCTGAAGACGTGGCCCAGGCCGTAACCTTCCTGGCTGGCGACCAGGCCCGGTACATCACCGGGCAGGTGCTGGCGGTGAACGGCGGCCTGTTCATGTAACATCCCGGCCCTTGGCCAGATTTTTCACCCTCAAACGACGTGCGCAGCATGGAGAATCCCTATGTCCGTAGCCGATAAAGTCAAAAAGATCATCGTTGACCAGCTTGGCGTCTCCGAGGACGAAGTCAAGCCGGAAGCTGCCTTCGTGGAAGACCTCGGCGCCGACTCCCTGGACCTGACCGAGCTGATCATGGCCATGGAAGAAGAGTTCGGCATTGAAATCGATGATGACGACGCCCAGAAGCTGCTCAAGGTTCAGGACGCCATCGCTTACATCGAAAGCAAGCAATAGGCGGAGCTGCCTTCTTTACCGCCTTGTTGCCCTTGATTCTGTTGATCCTGGAGACGCCCAGCCCCGGCGCGCCGCCTGCCGCAGGCACGGTCGCCGGGCGCTGGACGTCCTGCACCATGACACCCAAGCGTCCCCTCGTTGCGCCGGTCTTTGCCAGCTTGCCTTGTTCCGCGGCGTCGAGGACTTTTTTTCATGAGGTGATTCGATGACACGCAGACGAGTCGTCGTCACCGGCCTTGCCGCCGTGACGCCCATTGGCAACGACCTGGACACCAGCTGGAACAACCTCGTGGCCGGCGTCTCTGGCATCGGCCCCATCACCAGCTTTGACACCACGGACCACGCCACCACCATCGCTGGTGAGGTCAAAGGGTTCAACATGGACCCCTACATTCCGGCGAAGACGGCCAAGCGTCTGGAAAATTTCACCAAATACGCCATCGCCTGCTCCCAGATGTGCCTGGCCGACGCCGGCTGGGATATTGCCGAGGAAGAGTTGGACCGCGTGGGCTGTCTGCTGGGCTGCGGCCTGGGCGGCCTGAAATCCCTGGAAGCCTCCCAGACCAAGCTCTTGCAGGAAGGCCCAAAACGCATCTCGCCCTTCTTCATCCCGGTGCTCATCTCCAACATGGCTCCCGGGCAGGTCTCCATCTTCACCAAAGTGCGCGGACCCAACCTCGTCACCACCTCGGCGTGCGCCTCCGGGCTGCACGGCATCGGCTATGC
>JAIWOE010000047.1 GCA_020217165.1 Desulfovibrio sp.
CTACTCGGATATCGTCCTGGGCCGCGCCGACGCCATGCTCACGGGTGGCACCGAATCGGTCATCACCCCCCTGGGTGTGGCCGGGTTCAATGCCTTAAAGGCCCTCTCCACCCGCAACGACGAGCCCACCAAGGCCTCCCGCCCCTTTGAAAAGGACCGCGACGGTTTTGTCATGGGGGAAGGATGTGGCATCCTCCTGCTGGAGGAGCTGGAACACGCCAAGGCCCGTGGCGCCAAGATCTATGCGGAAATCGTGGGCTTCGGCGCTTCTGGGGATGCCTTCCACATGACCGCCCCCCCCGAAGACGGCTCCGGCATGGCCCTGGCCATGCATGCCGCCCTGCGCGAGGCTGGCATGCGTCCCGAGGATGTGGAACACATCAACGCCCACGGCACCTCCACGCCCCTGAACGACCTGTGCGAAACCCGCGCCATCAAGAGCGTCTTTGGCGAGCACGCTTACAAGATGCCCATCACCAGCAACAAGAGCATGACCGGACACCTCCTGGGCGCGGCCGGCGGGGTGGAGAGCGTTTTCAGCGTCATGACCCTCCACAAAAAGGTCATTCCGCCCACCATCAACCTGGACACCCCGGACCCCGACTGCGACCTGGACTACACACCCAACACCGCCCGCCCCCTGGCCGTGCAGAACGTGCTGTGCAACTCGGCCGGCTTCGGCGGCACCAACGCCTCCATCCTGTTCAAACGGTACCAAGGGTAAGGGTGCACCATGGAAGAACTGTTCATTCAAGACCCCCAGGTCGCCCGTGCGGTGCAGCAGGAAGTGGAGCGTCAGACCGGCAAACTGGAGCTCATCGCCTCGGAAAACTTCACTTCCCCGGCCGTGCGCCAGACCATGGGCAGCGTGCTCACCCACAAGTACGCCGAGGGCTACCCCGGCAAACGGTACTACGGCGGGTGCGAATACGTGGATGTGGCCGAGGATCTGGCCCGGGACCGCGTCAAACAGCTTTTTGGCGCAGAATACGCCAACGTGCAGCCCCACGCTGGCTCCCAGGCCAACATGGCCGTGTACTTCGGCGCCCTGCAGCCCGGGGACACCATCCTGGGCATGGACCTCTCCCACGGCGGTCACCTGACCCACGGCAGCCCGGTGAACTTTTCCGGCAAGCTGTACAAGATCGTCTTCTACGGTGTCAAAAAGGACACCGGCTGCATTGATTACGATCAGGTGCTGGAGCTGGCCAAACAGCACAAGCCCAAGCTCATCGTGGCCGGCGCCAGCGCCTACCCCCGCACCCTGGATTTCGCACGCTTTCGCGCCATTGCCGACGAAGTCGGCGCGCAACTGATGGTGGACATGGCCCACATCGCCGGCCTAGTGGCCGCCGGGCTGCATCCTTCCCCCATCCCGCATGCCCACTTCACCACCTCCACCACGCACAAAACCCTGCGCGGGCCGCGCGGCGGGCTGATCCTCTCCTCCGAGGAATTCGGCAAGACCCTCAATTCGCAGATCTTCCCCGGCATCCAGGGCGGGCCGCTCATGCACGTCATCGCGGCCAAGGCCGTGGCCTTCGGCGAAGCCCTGCGCCCCGAATTCAAGTGCTATCAGCAACAGGTGCTCAAAAACGCCCAGGTGCTGGCCAAGGCCCTCACCGATGCCGGCTATGCCCTGTGCTCCGGCGGCACGGACAACCACCTGATGCTGGTGGACCTGACCAACAAGGACGTTACCGGCAAGGATGCCGAACACGCCCTGGATCTGGCTGGCATCACCGTGAACAAGAACACTGTGCCCTTTGAGACGCGCTCCCCCTTTGTCACCTCCGGCGTGCGCATCGGCCCTGCGGCCCTGACCACCCGCGGCATGAAGGAAGCGGAAATGGAAAAGGTGGCTGGCTGGATTGTGGACGTGCTGGCCAACACTACCAACGAAACGCGGCTGGAGAGCATCCGCAAGGACGTGGAGACCTTCGCCAGAGAGTATCCGCTCTTCACCTGGTGCTGACCCATGCAGGCCCTCCCCGACCCCACCGAGACGGCGAACGCCATGCCCAAGGACCCGCGCCTGCCCTGGCCGGAGTACTTCATGCGCATCTGCTTTCTGGTGGCGGAACGCAGCACCTGCCTCAGGCGTAAGGTGGGGGCCATTGCCGTCAAAAACAAGCGCATCCTGGCCACGGGATACAACGGCGCGCCCTCGGGCACGCCCCATTGCCTGGATGTGGGCTGCCTGCGCGAACAGCTCGGCGTGCCTTCGGGCCAGCGGCATGAAATCTGCCGCGGCCTGCACGCCGAGCAAAACATTCTGGTACAGGCGGCGGTGCACGGTGTCTCCATCCAGGGGGCGGAAATCTACTGCACCACCCAGCCGTGCCTCATCTGTTCCAAACTGCTGGCCAACTGTGGCGTGACTGCCATATACTACGCCCAGCCGTACCCCGATGCCCTCGCCGAGGCCATGCTGCGCGAAGCCGGGGTCTGCTGCCAGGTGCTGGCCGCGCAACCCTGCGCCACCGGGGGAGAGGCATGAACAGCCACTGCATTGCGGAACCGACTCCCTGCATCCTGTACATGCGTGAAGCCCTGCGCCTGGGCCGGCGCGGCCGGTTCGTCACTGCCCCCAATCCTTGCGTGGGCGCCGTGCTGGTGCGCAAGGAGCAGATTGTGGGCCGCGGCTGGCACACGGCCTACGGCAAGGCCCATGCCGAGGTGGAAGCCATTGCCGACGCCCGCCGCAACGGCGTGGACCCCGCCGAGTGCACCCTGTACGTCACCCTGGAGCCCTGCAATCATCACGGCAAGACGCCGCCCTGCACCAAAGCCATCCTGGACGCCGGCATCCGGCGCGTGGTCATCGGCATGCGCGACCCCAACCCCGTGGCTGCCGGCGGGATGGAGTTCCTGCTGTCCCATGGCGTGACCGTGGAAACCGGCGTCTGCGAACAGGAATGTCGTGATCTTGTCGCCGATTTTCTTGTCTGGCAGCAACAGTCCCGCGCCGTGTGTCTGCTCAAACTGGCCTCCACCCTGGATGGTCGCATCGCCACGCGCACCGGGCATTCACAGTGGATCAGCAGTCCCCAGGCCCGGGAATACGTGCACACCCTGCGTGCCCAGGTGCAGGCGGTGATGATCGGCGGGCAGACCTTCCGCACGGACAACCCCCTGCTCACCTGCCGGCTGGAAGGGCACGACCTCTGCTGCCAGCCCTTTGCCGTGGTGGTCACCTCCTCCCTGCCGCCGCCCTCCTCCACCTGCCAGCTGTTGAGCGCCCGTCCCAGCCAAACCATTTTTCTGACGCCCGAACCCGTGGCCGCCAGCCAGGCCGCCACCCAGCTGCGCGATTGCGGGGCCACGGTGTGGGGCCTGCCCCTGGCGCCGGGCTCCGTGGGAGGGCTGGACCTTCGCGCCGCCCTGACCCTCTTGCGCACGGAGCTGGGCTGCCACCATGTGCTGTGCGAAGGCGGCGGCAGCCTGGGCCGGTCCCTGCTGGAACAAGGCATGGCCGACGAACTGCTGCTCTTCCTGGCCCCCAAGGTCCTGGGAGACACCAACGCCGCGCCCGTGCTTTCCGGCCGCGCCCCCCTGCACATGGACGAGGCCCTGCCCCTGCGCTATACGGACATCCGCCCCGTGGGCCAGGATCTGCTCATCACCTGCAAGCCGGTGTTGCCCGACGCCTCCGGCGCACCTTCACCCCACCGGGACAACTCCTGATGTTCACCGGCCTTGTGCAGACCACCGGCCGCCTGCTCCAGGTGCAGGCCCGAGGCGACGAACGGCGCTTCACCCTTGAACCGGCCGCGCCCATGCCGGCCCTCACCGTGGGCGAGAGCATCGCCGTCAACGGCGTCTGCCTCACCGTAGAGGCCGGCACCATTGTGGAAGACCGGCGCTTCAGGCTCTACGCTTCCGGCCAAACCCTGTCCCTGACCACCCTGGGCCAGCTGCGGCAGGGGGACGTGGTGAACCTGGAACGCGCCCTGGCCCTGGGCGACCGCCTGGGCGGGCACCTGGTGGCCGGGCATGTGGACTGCATCGCCACCGTGGCCGACCGACGGCCCGAGGGCGAGTCCACCCGGTTTACCCTCACCTTTCCCGAGGCCTTTGGCCCACAGGTGGTGGACAAGGGGTCCGTGGCCCTGGACGGCATTTCCCTGACCATCACCGGCTGCGGCAATGACTGGCTGGCCGTGAACATCATCCCGGCCACCATCGCGGAAACCACCATCAGCCGCTGGACGCCGGGCTCCAGGGTGAATATGGAGACGGACGTCATCGCCAAATACGTGCAGAAAATGCTGGCCGCCTGGAACGGCGCGTCGGCCAAACCATCCATTACCGAGGACTTCCTGCGCAGCCACGGGTTTTGATTGCCCGCCGTTGCACCGGCGCTCCCGGCGACGCCGGTCTTCCCGAATACCACCGGGCAAACGCCGCCGGTTCATGGCACTCCCCGCCCCTGGCACCGGCCTGCAGCAGCCTCAGCTCTTCGAAGAGAAAAGGAAATCCCATGCCAGTTTGCACGCCCGAAGAGGCCATTGAAGAGTTTCGCCAAGGCCGCATGCTCATTTTGGTGGACGATGAAGACCGCGAAAACGAAGGGGACCTGGCCGTTGCCGCCGAAAAGGTCACCCCGGAAATCATCAATTTCATGGCCACCCACGGTCGCGGCCTCATCTGTTTGGCCATGGGCCCCGAGATGGTGGACCGCCTCAAGCTGCCCATGATGGCCACCACCAACTCCTCCAAATTCGGCACGCCGTTCACCGTGTCCATCGAGGCGCGCGTGGGCGTGACCACGGGTATCTCGGCCTATGACCGCGCCACCACCATCCTCACCGCCGTGGCCGACGACGCCAAGCCCGAGGATATCGTCACCCCTGGCCACATCTTCCCCCTCAAGGCCCAGGCCGGCGGTGTGCTCACCCGGGCCGGCCAGACCGAAGGCAGCGTGGACTTGGCCCGCCTGGCCGGGCTCAAGCCCGCCGGGGTGATTTGCGAGATCATGCGCGAAGACGGCAACATGGCCCGCATGCCGGACCTCATTGAGTTCGCCAGCAAGTGGAACCTCAAAATCGCCACCATCCGTGACCTCATCCGCTACCGCATGCGTCCGGGCTCCCTGAGCGTTCGCCGCGTGGCTGAGGCCAAGCTCCCCACCTGCTTTGGCGGGGAGTACAGGGCCATCGCCTTTGAGTCCGACATAGACAGCCGCACTCATCTGGCCGTGGTCAAAGGTGAAATCAACGGCGACGAACCCGTGCTGGTGCGCGTGCACTCCGAATGCCTCACCGGCGACGTGCTGGGCTCCATGCGCTGCGATTGCGGCGGCCAGCTGCAGCAGGCCATGCGCATGATTGGCCGGGAGGGCAAGGGCGTGCTCCTGTACATGCGCCAGGAGGGCCGGGGCATCGGCCTGGCCAACAAGATCAAGGCGTACGCGTTGCAGGACCAGGGCCTGGATACCGTGGAGGCCAACGAACGCCTGGGCTTCAAGGCAGACTTGCGCGAATACGGCCTGGGCGCCCAGATTCTGGTGGACCTTGGCGTGCGCAAGATGCGGTTGATGACCAACAACCCCAAAAAAATCGTTGGCCTGGAAGGGTACGGTCTGGAAGTGGTGGACCGGGTGCCCATCGAAATGAATGCCTGCGAAGAGAATGTGGAATACCTCTTGACCAAAAAGGAAAAGATGGGCCACCTGCTGGACTTGCCCGGCAACGGCGGCAATGGTGGAAACGGCGGCGGTACGGGCGCGTAATCACACGTTGAGCACAAGACAGGGGACTGATCATGTTGCACATCAAGACCGTGGAAGGCATGCTGGATGCCAAGGGCCTCAAGTTCGCCCTGGTGGCCAGCCGCTTCAATGATTTCATTGTGGACAAGCTGGTGGGCGGCGCCGTGGACTACCTGGTGCGCCATGGCGCGGCGCGGGAGGATCTGACCATCATCCGCATTCCCGGAGCCTTCGAAATGCCCCTGGTGGCCAGCAAGGTGGCGTCCAGCGGCAAGTATGATGGCGTCATCTGCCTGGGCGCGGTCATCCGCGGGGCCACGCCGCACTTTGACTACGTCTCGGCGGAAGTGTCCAAGGGCATCGCCTCCGTGGCCCTGGATACGGGCGTGCCCGTGGGCTTTGGCGTGCTCACCGTGGATTCCCTGGAACAGGCCATCGAGCGGGCCGGTTCCAAGGCTGGCAACAAGGGTGTGGAAGCGGCGCACGCCGTGCTGGAAACCGTCCGGGTGCTGGAGCAGTTGTAGGCAATGACCACCACGTCAGCAGCCCCCTCCGGCCAGGCCGGCAGCGGCCGGCAGGAATCGCGCAGGCTGGGCCGGCAGCGGGCATTTCAGGTGCTCTATGGGCTCAACTTCGCCCCGGTCACCAGCGAGCTGGAGCTCAAACGCCGCTACCTGCGCGCGCCCCTGGGCGAGCTGAAGGCCGACGACCCGGCCGAAGAGCTGCTTCAGCTGGGCCCACTTTCCCAGGAGTTCGGCTGGGAGCTGACCTTTGGCGTCTGGTCCCGCATGCAGGAACTGGATGAGGAAATCGCCCGCCATTCCCAGCACTGGAAATTGGGGCGCATTGCCAAGATAGAGTTGACCATCCTGCGCCTTGCGTTGCATGAGATACTCCATCGGAGCGACATTCCCAAGAAAGTCGCCATCAACGAGGCGGTGGAGCTGGCCAAGTCCTTCGGGGACGACAACTCCGGCGCCTTCGTCAACGGCATCCTCGATGCCGCCGCAAAGGCGTAAGGCATGGCGAAAATCGGCTTCATCAAGGACGGGCTCATGGCCCCCCCCGAGTACCGGCGGGTGTACGTCAAGGCGGTGCCCGGACTCAGGCAGTTCACCACCATCGCCTATTCCTCCCCCACCCCCCGGGGCGGCCAGACGTTTGAGCTGGCCTGCGAAGTGCCCCCGGAAATTGAGTGCATCGAAGAATGGGCCCCCCAGATGGCCGCCACCCTGGAAAAGATGGGCTGGACCCACTGGTGGCTGGATAGCCATTCCATCGGCCGGGCCCTCAACCGCTACATTGTGGAAGCCATGAAGCGCTGGGGGCTGGCCTTTTGGCCTGGCTACCACCGCGAAAGCGTGGTGCTGGTGCAGGTGGGCATTGAACGCCAGGAAATCTCCAAGGGCGTGGCCTTCTGGGAGCATCAGTTCCAGCATGTGCGCACGGCGCCAGAATACGACTTTGACAAGCGGGAACAGGAACTGCTGACCCAGCCCCAGAAAACCGGCGGCGTCTTCTCCTCTCTCTTCAAAAAAGACAAACGCGGACGCTAGCGCGCCCGAGCAAAGGTCCGGCTCATGCAGGAAGGCTACTCTCCAAAGTCCATGGAAGCCAAATGGCAAGGTATTTGGGAAGAACGCAAGGTCTTTCATTGCGAGGTCGATCCCTCCAGGCCCAAGTACTACGTCCTGGAAATGTTCCCCTACCCTTCAGGCCGCATTCACATCGGCCATGCCCGGGTCTATTCCATTGGCGATGTGCTGGCCCGGTACAAGCGCATGCAGGGTTTCAACGTGCTGCACCCCATGGGCTGGGACGCCTTTGGCATGCCGGCGGAAAACGCCGCCATCAAGCACGGCGTGCACCCTGCCGGCTGGACCTTTGAGAATATTGACACCATGCGCGCCCAGCTCAAGCGCATGGGCTACTCCTTGGACTGGCGGCGCGAAGTGACCACCTGCGTGCCGGAATACTACCGCTGGGAGCAGCTTTTCTTCCTCAAATTCCTGGAAAAAGGCCTGGCCTACCGCAAGCAGGCCCCCCAGAATTGGTGCGAAACCTGCCACACCGTGCTGGCCAATGAGCAGGTCATCGATGGCCAATGTTGGCGCTGCGACTCCCACGTGGTGCAGAAGGACCTGACCCAGTGGTTCCTGCGCATCACGGACTACGCCCAGGAATTGCTTGACGATCTGGACACCCTGGAACAGGGCTGGCCCGAGCGCGTGGTGTCCATGCAGCGCAACTGGATTGGCCGCTCCACCGGGGCGTACATCAGCTTTGACCTCGAACACCCCGCTGAGGACGGCACCTCGGCCATCCGCGTGTTCACCACCCGGCCGGATACCCTGTTTGGCGCCACGTTCATGTCTGTGGCGGCGGAGCACCCCCTGGTGGAGCAACTCATCAAGGACTCCCCGCGCGCCGACGAGGTCCGCGCCTTCTGCACCAAGGTCAAGAATTCCGACCGCCTGCAACGGGGAGCCGAGGATCAGGAGAAGGAAGGCATCTTCACCGGCGCCTATTGCCTCAATCCCCTCACCGGGCAGCGTATGCCCATCTGGGTGGCCAACTTCGTGCTCATGGGCTACGGCACTGGCGCGGTGATGGCCGTGCCGGCCCACGACCAGCGCGACTTTGAGTTTGCCACCAAATACGGCCTGCCCAAACAGGTGGTCATCCAGCCCGCCGGGGAGCCCCTGGACCCGGCCACCATGGACGCCGCCTATGTGGACGCCGGCTTCCTGGTCAACTCCAGCCCCTTTGACGGCATGCCCAACGAGGCGGCCAAGACGGCCATCGTGCAGCATCTGGAATCCCAGGGCCGCGGCGAGCCGGCCGTTACCTGGCGGCTCAGGGACTGGAACATCTCCCGCCAGCGGTACTGGGGCGCGCCCATCCCGGTCCTGTACTGCGACGACTGCGGCGTGGTGCCCGAGAAGGAGGAAAACCTCCCCGTGGTGCTGCCTCTGGACGTCAAGACCCGTGAAGACGGCCGCTCCCCCCTGCCGGACTACGCGCCCTTTGTCCAGGCGCCCTGCCCCTCGTGCGGCAAGCCGGCCCGCCGCGAGACAGACACCATGGACACCTTTGTGGAGTCCTCCTGGTATTTCATCCGCTACAGCGCACCCTGGGAGCACGGCCGCCCCTTTGATCCCGCGGCCCTCAAATACTGGCTCCCCGTGGATCAATACATCGGCGGCGTGGAGCATGCCATCCTTCACCTGCTGTATTCCCGCTTCTTCGTCAAAGCCCTGCGCGACCTGGGCTGGCTGCAGTTTGACGAGCCCTTCAAGGCGCTCCTGGCCCAGGGCATGGTGCTCAAGGACGGGGCCAAGATGAGCAAGTCCAAGGGCAACGTCGTGTCTCCGGATGAAATGACCGACCGCTACGGCGCCGACGCCGTGCGCTGCTTCCTGCTCTTTGCCGCACCGCCGGAACGCGACCTCGACTGGAGCGATACCGGCATCGAAGGCTCTTTCCGCTTCGTGCAGCGTGTCTGGCGGCTCGTTGACGAACTCAAGGACGTTCTGCCCGCCTGCGCCGCCGCCTCCTCCACCGCAGCGGACGTGGCCGAGGCCGGCCTGCCCGATGCCGCCGAGCTGCGGCACAAGGAACACGTCACCATCCAGAAAGTGGCGGAAGACATTGGGGAAAAATTCCAGTTCAACACGGCCATCGCCGCCATCATGGAGCTGGTGAATCAACTCTATCAAGGCAAGGATGCCCTGCTGGCCACCCCCGCCGGGGCCCGGGTGCTTTCCTCGGCCGTGTCCACCATGCTCACGGTACTGGCGCCGGTCACGCCGCATCTGTGCGAGGAATGCTGGTCCCGCCTGGGGCACACGGACCTGTTGGCCGCCGCAACCTGGCCCGTGCTGGACCCCGCCGCCCTGGTCAAGGACGCCATCACCGTGGTGGTGCAGGTCAACGGCAAGCTGCGCGCCCGCCTGGACGTGGCCCCGGATATCGCCGAGGACGTCATCAAGGCCCAGGCCCTGGCCGAACCCAACGTGCAAAAGCACCTGGAAGGCAAGACCGTGCAGAAAGTGGTCTACGTGCCGGGCAAGCTGGTCAGCGTGGTGGCCAAGTAGATCCCTTCAACACAATTCCCCGGACGGGCCGCGCCGTGGTGCGTGGCCCGTCCACCCACCCTCTGGCAGGGGCCGTCCGGGCCTAGTCCTCACCCCCACGGCCAACCCACGCCCGCCCTATTTCTTCCTCGTCTGCCCGGACAGCCGGCTGCTGCAGGAACGCATCGAGCAGCTGGCCGCCCGGGAGCAGGCCGCCTCCGACCGCTGGGAACGGCATGTCTTCTGGGGCGAAGAAGGCCTGGCCGATCGCTTCTGGAACCTCCTGACCCTGGAAAACATGCTGGGCGTGCCCCGGCTCCTGGTGGTCCGGCATGCGGAAAAGTTGCCGGTGGGGGCCTGGCACCACCTGAACATCGCCCTGAACCGCTGCTCGTCCCAGGCCTGGCCCTT
>JAIWOE010000322.1 GCA_020217165.1 Desulfovibrio sp.
GATGAAGGGTCAGTTCAAGAGCATTCTGGAATCCCTGGCCTTTGGCACCCTGCCCAGCCTGGAGCTGGTGCAGGCCTTTGTGGCCGACGGCGAACGCATGTGCGCCTTCCCCGGCAAGGGCGATGAGTTCTACCCGGCCTATCTTGAAAAGAATGCCGCCTTCCTAGCTGCGGTACAGGCCGGGGATGTGTCCGCTGCCCGTCTGCTGGCCGGGGAACTGGATCAGCTGAAAAAAGACTGCCACGACCGCTACAAATAACGCAGGAGCTGTACACCCATGGGCAAACCCCGCATGGAGCTGGTGCGCGCAGATGCCACCACGCCCGCCGGCATGCATTCCGAGGCGCATCCCGACGCCGCGGCCCTGGCCTGCGCCCCCACCGTGGACCTGGCCCTGGTGGACCGTGAGCCCACGGAAGAGGACCTGCGCCGGTTCTTTTCCCTTATCGATACCCGCCTTACCCCAGAGCAGGAGGCGCGCATCCTCACGCCGCCAGCCACCTATCCGCGCCAGCAGGAAATCCTGGCCGTGCACTGGCATCCGGAGTACGTGCCCTTTCCCCTCATCAAGCAGCGGCTGGACACGCTGTACCCCAACGCCAGGGAAACCCTCATCATCCCCACCCAGCACAACGTCATGCTCACCTGGGGAGAGTACGCCGGGGTGGAGGTGGACTGCTACTCCAGCGGCTTCAACCGCAAGGTGCAGCTGTTGCTGCACTTCCGGGCGGAAAATGTGGGGGAACGGGCCCACACCCTCAATGCCATGCTGGCCCACACCCTCAAGTACCGCGGGTCCCAGCTCTTTGAACTGCTGGACGCGCTGCTGCTGGATTCCCAGGAGGAGATCCGCCAGCGCGCCGCCGGCGAAAGCGGGGCTGACGAGGCCCTGGTGGAGTTCTGCGGCATCCAGGCCGCCAAGCTCAAACAGCTTGTGGAGACCCACTGGAACGACGTGCCCGTGGACATGATCAAGAACAAGCTGGTGCGCAACTGGCTGGACATGCTGCGGGAATACTACGGGGACCGGTTTATCGCCCGCTGCCAGACCTACGTGAAGCAGGTGAAGCTGCAGGTGAAGGAACGATTCTCCCTGAGCTACTTCTACCGCGCCTCGGAGGTCATCGAGGAAGCCCGCAGCCTGGGCGCAGGGGTGGTCATCCCGCATCCCGAACAGTTCTGGCCCATCCTGCTGGCTGGGTACGATGTGGACGGTTACGAAGTCTGGAATCCCCAGTCCCTGGAATACACGGAATTCCTCATCACCGTGGTGCATCGCCAGAACCGCTCCCGCTGCCGGACGGACCGCCAATTGCTGGTGTTCATGGGCGACGACTGCCACATGAGCGAAAAACTCAAGGACCCCGCCAGTCAGGATCCGGAAAAAACCGCCCGGGAAGTGGGCCTTCAGCCCCCCTGGGAAGACATGCGCATCCGCAAAAGCCTCATCGTCGCCGGCATGGACCGCCGCGCCGTCATCGCCGAATACGCCGAGAGGCTCGCCTAGCCCCACCCCACCCGCCGCAACGGAGAGCACGCCATGAGCGAAGACAAGACCTTCAAACACGAAAGCCTGCAGGATACGGCCTCCATCCTGGCCTACCTGGATGCCCTGCGCGAGAGCTTCGCCAAGGGCGCCCTGGTACTGACTTCCAAGGAAAAAGAGCTGGTGCTGCAACCCAAGGGCCTGATTCGATTTGATATCGAAGCCAAACGCAAGGACTCCCAGCGCAAGCTGACCCTGAAATTCTCCTGGAAGGACTGCGAGGAGCCCATGGACGACGCCGAGGATCTGACCATCGAGGCTCGCGCCGGGGACACAGGGCATTGACATAGTCCGGCCAGGACTGTTCCAACACGCTGATGCGCGGGCCGCCACGTTCACAGGGAAACCACAGGCAGGGAATTTGTGGAACGCATTCTCCTTCGGGAAGGCATTGCCGAGAACCTCCGCTTCATGGTCCTGGAAGTGACCAAGCAGGTGGAGAACACCAAAAAGGCCCTGGACAACTATGATCAAAAGATCATGGACTCCATCGCCAGCCGCGACGACTACATAGACAACCTCAAAAGCGTCGTGGAAAACAAGTGCTTCACGGCCATCCACAGTCAGCGCGCCCAGGACAAACGCGCCGTGGACCTGGTGCGCGCCGCCAACACCGTGGCCAACAATCTGGAGCGGGTGGGGGATTTTGCCGTCTCCATCGTGGGGCAAATCAAGTACCTGAAGAGCCAGAACTTCATCCAGCGGTACGACTATCCCCGCTTCTTCAAGGAAGTGCTGGACGCCCTGGACATGGTATACCAGGCCGTGGTCAAACAGGATCTCTCCCTGGCCTTCAAAATCTGCCGTGTGGAAAACACCTTGGACATGCTGTACAAGGTGCAATTCGACCGCATTCTATACGAACTGCGCAGCGGCAAGGAGACGGAAAACCTCATCACCTCCCACCTGATCCTGCGCTATCTTGAGCGCATGGGCGATGCCATCCTCAACATCGGCGAGGCCATCATCTTTGCCGCCGTGGGAGAGAAATTCAAGATCCGCCAGTACCATGCCCTCAAGGAAACCCTGGCCCTCTCCGGCATAGACACGCCCATCACGGACGTGGAGTTCCATTCCATCTGGGGCACCCGCTCAGGCTGCCGCATCGGCTACTTGGCCGGCTCCTCCCAGACCGCCGAGGAGGGCGAGGGCGGCGCGGACACCGCCCGCAAAAAGCCCAGCGCCGGCGTGCTCTTCAAGGAAGGCAACAAGAAAAAGCTCCTGCAGGAAATGGAGAACATCATGCGCTGGGAGTCCATTCTCCCGGGGCTGCCGCCGCGCGTGCTGGCGCATCAGGAGGACGCCACCCAGGCCTCCCTGCTCATTGAATTCCTGGGGGGCTGCAACTTTCAGGACGTGGTGCTCACCGGCGATCCGGAAGTGGTCAAGAACGCCTTCTTCCTCATCACGGAAACCCTGACAGGCATTTGGGACCAGACCCTGGCGGAAACCCA
>JAIWOE010000323.1 GCA_020217165.1 Desulfovibrio sp.
ACGGCCTGGACACCCACCGCTTCCGCCCTGATCCTTCCCTGCGCCAGGCCGCCCGCCAGGCCTGGAATCTGCCGCCGGACGTCCCGGTGCTGGGCCTGGCGGCGCGGGCGCATCCCGTCAAGGATCTTCCAACCTTCGTCGGTGCCGTGGCCCGGCTGGCCCGGCAACGTCCGGAAGTGCGCTGCGTGTGTTGCGGGCAGGGGGTGGACGGGAATAACGAAAATCTTGTGAGAATGCTGCGAGAGGCGGACGTGCTGGAACGCTGTCTGTTGCTGGGCCTGGAGCGGGACATGCCGCGCTTCTGGAATGGGGTGGACGTGGCTGTCTCCAGTTCCCGGGGCGAGGCCCTGCCCCTGGGCCTGGCCGAGGCCCTGGCCTGCGGGGTGCCCGTGGCGGCCACGGACGTGGGGGATACGGCCAGGCTGGTGGGCGACTGCGGCTGGCTGGTGCCCCCAGGCCATGCCGCTGCCCTGGCCGAGGCCATGGCCTGGACCCTGGACCACGCCCCGGCCCTGCGCCAGCCGGCCCGGGAGCGGGTGCTGGCGGAATTTTCCCTGGAGGCCTGTGCTCGACGGTACGAAGCGCTCTATGCCTCCCTCTCGGCTGGACGCGCCTGACGCGTGCGGCCCTTGCAGGGCCTGGGGAAACGCGGTAGGAAACACGATCACTACACAAACGCTTCAGAAGGAGCGAGCATGGCTGATCCCAAGGAATTCACCCTGTTCAGTGGCGGCGCAGCAGGTGCAGAAGCCTGTTTCGGCGAACTGGCCGCGCAGTACGGCCTTGCCGAAGTCAACTTCACCTTCGACGGGCACCAGCTTGCCCGCACGCACGGCGCGCGCACGCTCACCCCCGAGGAATTGGCCCGCAAGGATGTGAGCCTGGCCTACGTCTCCAAACTGCTCAACCGCCGCTTTACCAACGCGCCCCTCATGCGCAAGGTGCTGCAGACCATCATGCACATGGTGGAAAGCGGGCACGAGGTGTTTGTGGTGGGGACCATTCAGGACGACAACACCGTAAAGGGCGGCACGGGCTGGGGGGCGGAATTCGCCAAAATCTGCAACAAACCCTTGTACGTGTATGGCCAGGGCCGCAACAGCTGGTTCAAGTGGGACGGCGACAGCTGGCAGGACGTGCAGGCACCGGTCATCACCGCCAAACACTTTTGCGGCACGGGCACCCGCTTTCTGGAAGAGCAGGGCCGCAAGGCCATTGAGGACCTGTTCTCCAGGTCATTCAAGTAGGCAACGCGCATGGATCGCGGGGGGAAGGCGCCTTCCCCCCGCAGTGTGCGCCGCTGCTATCCCTTTTCCTTCAGCTCCAGCCGGTCCACCACGGCCCGGGCTGCTTCCTGCGTGAATTCCTCGGGGGAGAGCGCCTGCT
The DNA here is from genome assembly GCA_020217165.1 of Desulfovibrio sp. Lineage (GTDB taxonomy): Bacteria > Desulfobacterota > Desulfovibrionia > Desulfovibrionales > Desulfovibrionaceae > Megalodesulfovibrio. The sequence goes on from JAIWOE010000323.1 coordinate 1,387, forward strand.
TGCGTGCGGCGTCGATCACCAGTTCCGGAAGGTTCTGCAGGGCCTTGCGCGGGTAGACCTGGTAGCCCGTGGGGAAGGTGTCCTCAAAATACATCCGCTGGAAATCAATGAACTTCAGGGCGTGGGCCGTGGCGTCCAGCACGGCCAGTTCGCCATGTTCCAGGATGCCCCGGGCCTTGGCCTCAATGAGCCCGGCCAGGCATTCCCCCCCCTGGGTGCAGACGATGTGCCCGTGGCGGTTGGCCCGCAGCATGCCTTCGATGATGGCCTGTTCCGTGACCTGCACCACCTGGAAGCTGCCGCTGCCGGCCACCTTCTCGTATTGTTCCTGGAAGTATTTGACCCGGGGGAAGGACACGGGATTGCCGATCATGGCTGCCTGGGCCACGCTGGGCTGCACCGGCACGGCCCTGTACTCCCGCGCATCGGGCGCCTGGGCATAGTATTGGTAGACAGGATCCGCATGGTGCGACTGCACGCCCACAATGCGTGGCAATGTATCGATGATACCCAGGCGATGCAACTTGAGGAATCCCGCCATCACAGCCGTGATGTTGCCAGCGTTGCCAATGGGCACAAAGATGGCAGTATTGGCCATGTTCCAGTCGCGCCACTGGGCCACTTCAAAGGCGTAGCTTTCCTGGCCCAGGATGCGCCAGGCATTCTTGGAGTTGAGCAGGGCCACGCGATACCGCTCCGCAAGGTGCTCCACCACCTTCATGCAGTCGTCAAAGACCCCCGGGATTTCCAGCACAATGGCCCCGCTGCCCAGGGGCTGGGCAATCTGCTGGGCCGTGACCTTGCCCTGGGGCAGGAGCACCACGCTCTTGAGGGGCGCGCCCACGTAGGCAGCGTAGAGGGCTGCGGCGGCGGACGTGTCGCCTGTGGAGGCGCAGATGGTCAGCACCTCATCCCAATTATTGATGCGAACCAGATGCTTGAGGACGCTGAAGGCGCAGGCCATGCCGCGGTCCTTGAAGGAGGCGCTGGGGTTCTGCCCGTCGTGCTTGAAGGCCAGGGGCTGTCCCACCAGGGCAGTGAGCTCGGCATTGGCCGGGACTACAGGAGTGATGCCCTCGCCCAGGCAGACGATGTCCCCCTCTTCCAGGATGGGGGCCATGAGTTCGTAGTATCGAAAAATACCACGCAATTCAGGGCGCTTGGTGGCAGCACGGGCGTCGAACAGATCACGCCAGTCCTGCCCCGGGGTCTCTTGCAGGGCGTCAAAGGTGGTGTCTTCCAGGATGAAGACACTGCTGCAGGTCGGGCAGGTATACAGCAGCTCGTCCACGCCGTACACCGAGTTGCAGCCGAGACAGCGGTACTGCATTCGCCCGCGATATGCTGGAAACATGTAGAAATCACTGGAAAAATACATGGGAGTTCCATCTGGCAAAGGGTGGAAACGCAGGGCCGCGCCAGAACACGCTTGTACCTGCGCCCGGAAAATGTCGCAAGCAGCAAAAAACAGAGCAAAAAGGAATTGACATCCGGGGCCTGAATCCGTAAACACATCGATCTGCACGGGGCTGTAGCTCAGTTGGGAGAGCGCTTGAATGGCATTCAAGAGGTCGTGGGTTCGATTCCCTCCAGCTCCACCAAATTTCCTAA
>JAIWOE010000048.1 GCA_020217165.1 Desulfovibrio sp.
GAATAGCGCACGGGATGGCGGTCCTTGGCCGCGAAACGCAGGGTGATGGGTGCCGGGGGAAGGCCGGCCAGCGTCAATAGACTGTCAGCGTATTGCGCGGCCCTGTCTTGGAGGGCGTCGCAGCCGCCGGGGTCTCGCTAGCCTCGGGCAGGCCGATTTCCTTGAGTTTTGCCAGAATGGCCTCGCGGCCCATGATGCCGGTGTGTCTGAAGCGCACGGCGCCGGCAGCATCATGAAAGACCAGGGTGGGGATGGAAGAAACCTTGTAGGCCTTGGCGCGCCGGTCCTTGTCAATGTCAATAATCACCACGGCCGCGCGGTCTCCCAGTTCCCTGGCCAGGGCCTGGACAATGGGCTTCTGCACCTTGCAGGGGCCGCACCAGGCAGCCGTGAAGTCCACCAGGGTCACCTTGCCTTGCACGGCGCAGGGCAGGGCCTCCGCCCGGGCAAGCCCGACGGCCGCCATCCATATGAGACTGGCAAGAAACATGGTGCGCAATGGCATGGCTGAACCTCGCGGGCACTGCATTGTGCGGCAGGGGTGGCACATGGAGTCTGTACGGTGTAGACCTTTACCGAGGCAGATGCAATAGCCCAGCCATTGACTTGCCCTGTGGGACATGCCAAGGGGAACCCCACAGGGGGAATTTGCATGCCAAGGACGTTTGAAACATGCCCATTCGCATGGTTTGCGCTGCAATGGCCGCACTGTGGAGCCTGCATACACTGCTATGCCCCCCGCCCTGGCCGCCCCACGCTCTGCGCTGCGGTTTGTACACCTGCCGACCCCGCCCCTGAACGTCGGCGACTTCGGCGATGAGGCCCGGGGCGTGGCGCCGGACATTTGCCGTGAGGTCTTTGCACGGCTTGCCCAGCCGTACACCTACACCCTGCTCCCCCCGGACCTGCTGTTGCAACAACTGCGCTCCGGAGAAGCCGACGGCATCTGCGTGCTGCGCAAAAACAACGATCGCGAAGCGTTTCTCCTGTTCTCGGAGCCCCTCTACACCAGTCAGGAATACGTGTATTTCAATCCCGTGCGGACCCCGGACTTCGCCTGGAGCAGCCTGGCCGACGGTCCCCGCCTGGTGGTGGGTCTGGTGGAGAAATTTACGTACGACGACGCCCTGCTGGAAGCCCTTGCCGCCAGTCAGGCCCGGCTGGTGCGTTTTGCGTCCACTGCGGTGCTGCTGCGCAGCCTGGCCACGGGCACGGTGGACGCGGCCATCACCATCAAGATTCTGGCCGAGGCCGTCCTGTCCCGCGAGCCCTCCATGCTGCCCCTGCTGCGGGCCTGGCCCGAACCCGTGGCGAGCAGCGAAATCTTTATTGCCGTTTCCCGGCAGTCCCCCGCCGTGGAACTGCTGCCCCAGATCAATGCCGCCATCCACGAGCTGCAGCACAACGGCACCATGCGGGAAATCCTGCAGCAACTCCCCGCATACCTGCCCCAGTAAGGCCGCGCTCGGCTGGTCACCGTCCGCCCCTTCCCGGGGCTTCATACCTCCTGCAGGCCTCAACCGTCATGGCACCCGCAGGTGTCTGGAGTTTTCTCCAGCACCACGGTCTCGCCGGGAGCCAGTTCCAGCAGGCTGGTATCTGGGGCGATTTCCGCCAGATGTCGGGCAAAGGCGCGGGTATTCTTTTCCAGGACCGGGAACGTGCCCCAGTGCATGGGCACCACACGGTCACACTGGAGCATCTTGCAGGCGTGGGCAGCCTGGCGGGGGTCCATGGTGAACACGCCGCCTATGGGCAGGCAGGCCACATCAATGGCGTACAACTGGCCCCAGAGGGCCATTTCCGCAAAAATAGCCGTATCTCCGGCGTGATAGATGGTAAATCCGTCCGGCAGGGTGATGATGTACCCCACGGGCACACCGGATTCCGAGGTGTGGTAGGCCTGGACCATGGTGATGGCCGCGCCCTTGACTACCACGGTACCGCCCAGGTTGAAGCCGATGCCGTTGACGAGTTGCGCCTGCGGCACGCCCAGGCTCATGAGCTTGCCGGCCGTTTCCACCACGGCCGCCACCATGCAGCCCGAGGCCTTGGCCAGCTCCACGGTCTGGCCGATGTGGTCTCCGTGATCGTGGGTCACGCAGATCAGGTCCGGCCTGGCAATGCTGGCAATGGTGCTCGTGGCGCTGGGGTTGCCTTCGAAGAATGGGTCAATGCAGATATTGATGGCGGGATCGACAATCTGAAAGTTGGCGTGGCCGTGCCAGGTGAGGGTGGTGCGCATGGGGAATCTCCGTGCTGAGTTTTCCCCCATGCTAGCACAGGCCCATCGCAGCGCACAAGCCGCCGCTGCAGGCATGAAAAAACGGCTGGCATTTTCCGGATACCGGTGGCATCGTTCCAATAATTTCATCCAACGTCTTACAAGGATACGGCAAGGAAGGTGGGCCCATGGAAACCATTACAGTGGTCGGCATGTCCTGCATGCATTGCGTCAAATCCGTCACCGAGGCCCTGTCCAGGCTTGATGGCGTGCAGCAGGTCCAGGTGAACCTGGAAACGGGCACGGCCAGCTTCGAGAACACCAAGGGGCTCCCGGCTGAGCAGATCAAGATGGCCATCCGGATGATTGGCTTCGACGTGGCCTGACGCCTTCACGCCAGACGGCCTCGCGCCAGAGGCTAGCTGCGAGGCCACGAGCTGGACCCAGCCAGGGCTCAGGCTGCAGGCACAGACTCGGCCAGGCGCAGGAACTCTTCCTGGCCCATGACCTCAGCCTCCAGCAGCCTGGCCGCAATGGCGTGCAGCTGGCTGGTCCTGGCGGTCAACAGGTGGCGCACGTGAGCCTCACGGGCGGCCAACATGTCCTTGACCTCCTGGTCCAGCCGGGCGGCCGTGGCCTCGGAATACTCCCGCGGACTCACGCCCACGCCCTCCTGGGCCAGGAACATGGCCTGCCCCCGCTGCGGGAAGCTGGCCAGGCCCAGGGTTTCGCCCATGCCATACTCCGTGACCATGGCCCGGGCGATGTCCGAGGCGCGCTGCAAGTCGTTGTGCGCGCCGGTGGTCACGTCCCCGAACACCAGTTCCTCGGCCACCCGGCCGCCCAGCAGCACGTCGATGCGCGCCAGGAGTTCGGTTTTGCTCAAAAGGTAGCGGTCGTCGGTGGGGCGCTGTTCGGTGTAGCCAAGGGCCGCCATGCCCCTGGGGATGATGGAAATCTTGTGGACGGGATCCGCCCCCGGCGTGGCCGCGGCCACCAGGGCGTGGCCGGTTTCGTGATAGGCCACAATGCGTTTTTCCTTGGGATTGATCACCCGGTTCTTCTTCTCCAGGCCGCCGATGACGCGATCCACGGCCTCTTCAAAGTCCGCCATCTCCACGGCGTCCTTTTTGCGGCGCGCCGCCAGCAGGGCAGCCTCGTTGGTCACATTGGCCAGATCGGCCCCGGAAAACCCGGGAGTGCGCTGAGCAATCTGCAACAGATCCACATCCGGCGCGGTGATCACCGTGCGGGCATGCACCTTGAGGATGGCCTCGCGGCCGTGCACGTCGGGCTTGTCCACCAGCACCTGCCGGTCAAAACGGCCGGCGCGCAGCAGGGCAGGATCCAAGATTTCCGGACGGTTGGTAGCTGCCATGATGATGACGCCCACCCGGGCGTCAAAGCCGTCCATCTCCACCAGCAGCTGGTTCAGGGTCTGCTCGCGCTCGTCGTTGCCGGAAAATCCGCCAGGGCCGCGGGATTTGCCGATGGCATCCAGCTCATCGATAAAAATGATGCAGGGGGCCTTGTCCCGCGCTTCCTGGAACAGGTCGCGCACCCGGGCTGCGCCCACGCCCACGAGCATTTCCATGAAGTCCGAGCCGGACAGGGAAAAAAATGGCGTGCGCGCCTCCCCGGCCACGGCCTTGGCCAGCAGGGTCTTGCCCGTGCCCGGCGGGCCCACCAGCAACACCCCCTTGGGCAGGCGGCCGCCAAGCCTGGTGAACACCTTGGGATTTTTGAGAAATTCGATGATCTCCTGAAGCTCTTCCTTGGCTTCGTCCGCCCCGGCCACGTCGGAAAAGCGCGTGGGGATGCTTTTTTCCATGTAGACCTTGGCCTTGCTGCGGCCCATGGTCAGCATGCCCGCGCCCGGCGTCATGCGCCGGATGATAAAGAACCACCCCACCCCGAACACCGCAATGGGGATGAGCCAGGACATGACATCGCGCCAGAGGGTGGATTCGATTTCCCCCCGGAATTTCACGCCAAAGCGGGCGAGCTGCTGGGAGAGGTCCGTCTCCACCCGCACGGTGGTGAAGACGATGGTTTCCTGCCGGGCAGACTCGGTGGCGTTGTCCGCCGACGGCGGGCCGGTGTGGCGAGGATGCATGCGGCCCTCGATGGAATCCTGCGTGATGGCCACTTCCAACACGCGATTCTCGTTCAGGGCCTGCAGAAACTCGCTGTAGGGGATGCGCTTGGGGCCGTAATAGTGCGAAATGCCATACTGTAGCAGGTACACTCCCCATATGGCCAGGAGCACGTACCAGATGCTGAACGTGACCTTGCTGTTGAGGGGTGATTTCTTTTCCCGCGGGCGCTCCTTGCCCGGGGGGGCTTTTTTGGAGGCCGACGCGGGCGGGTTGCTGCGTGGTGGCATGCACTGACCCTGTGGGGTTCCTCGTGAGGGTGGCCGTATTCATGCCTGGAAAACCGCCATCCGGCAAGAAAAAAGGCGGTAAACAAGGGGGGATCAGCCCCCATCCGCAGCAGGGGAGGCCGTTGCCGCAGGGGCCGTGAGCAGGCCGATGCCCGCCAGCACCAGCAGGCAGCCGGCCAGCACGGGCCAGGTCAGCGGCTCACCCAACACCACCACGGACAACAAGACCGCGCTGGCCGGCATGATCCCCGTAAAGACCCCCGCCGTAGCGGCGTTCACGCGCACCACACCGGCAAACCAGCACAGGTAGGCCAGGATGGTCACCACCAGGCCATAGTAGACCACCGCTCCCCAGGCTGTGGGCCCCGCCGAGGCCATGTTGAAGGTGGTGGCCTCCACCAGTCCCATGGGTAGGAACCACAGCAAGCCAAAGGCCGAGACGGCGGTGGAGGCCGCCAGGGGCGAAAGCGGCTGATCCACGCCCTTGCGCAGGAGCAGAAACATGGATTCGCAGAGCACCGCCGCCAGCACCAGGGCCAGTCCAAGCCAGGCCTCGGCCGTGGCGCCAGGGGCCGAAGGGATGACGCCAGACGCCGCAGCCGGCGATATGGCGTTCAGGCAGACCACGCCGGCCATGGCGCAGAGGATGCCCGCCATGCCGCGCCGGCCGGGCCGTTCGCCCAGGAACAGCCAGGCCAGCCCGGCCATCCAGGCCGAGGTGGACCCCGCCACCACCCCCGCCGCGGCAGGACTGGCCCACCGCAATCCATAGAGCAAAAACGTGGTGAACAGGAAGGAACCAAACAGGGACTGCAGCCCCAGGATGCGCCAGTTGCGCCCCCGCAGCCGCGGCAGGAGCCGGCCCTCCCGCCACCACATGAGGGGCAGCAGCACGGCCAGGGCCACCACGAACCGCAGGGCCGACGCCAGAAAGACCGGCAGCTCCGCCACCATGAGCTTGCCCGCCACCACCGAACTGCCGACGATGACCATGGCCGCCGCCAGATTGCCGTATGCCGTCCAGGATCGTTGCATGTGCGCCTTCCATCATTGTGTGATGTGGAATGATGGCGCACACCCTACCCGGCTTCCCCCTCGCAGTTTTGAAGAAAATTGCGGCAGGCCCCGGGAGTGAGGCCGAACCGGGCCTTGAACAGTCGGGTCAAGTGGCTCTGGTCCGCAAACCCGGTGGCGGCGGCGATGTCCGCCAGCCGGTCCGGTCCGGCCAGCAGGGCCCGGGCCCGGGCCAGGCGCACCTGCACCAGATAGGCATGGGGCGCCAGGCCATGTCGGGCCTTGAAGACGCGCACCAGATGCCACGGGCTCAGCCCCACGTGGCCGGCCAGATCGTCCAGGGAGAGATCCTCGGCAAACCGTTCCTGCAGCAGGGCCCGGGCCCGGGCCACGGCGCCCCCCTCGTGCCCCAGGCGGGGCGCGGCGCCGGGGGCTTCGGCGTGGCGGGAAATCCAGAGGGTCAGCATCTCCAGCAGGGCCGTCTGCCGGGCCAGAAGGCTTGCGGCGGAGGCCTCCCAGAGCAGGTGCGTCTGGCGCACCCGGGCGGCCAGGATCGGGTCCTCCAGCACGCCGGCGGCAAAGTGCGGGGCCGTCCGCCGGGGCCGCAACTCGGCGCTGGCGGCGTCCACCACCCGGGGGGCAAGGTAGAACATGCGGTAGGCCCAGCCATGGGGCAGGGCGGCGTGGCCATCGTGAGGTTCGCCAGGGACCACCAGATTGACCTGCCCGGCGGCGGCGATCATGGTCTGGCCCAGATAGCGAAACCGCAGGGCCCCACCCTCAATGACGCCCAGGGCGTACTCCTCATGAAAATGGCGGTCAAAGCGCTGGGTGCGATAGGCGGCCCTGAGCAATTCCACCCCGGGGCTTTCCGGCCGGGCAATCAGGCGCGCCTGTTCAGAAGAGCCGGCATGTGGCCGCGGCGGGGCAGGCCTGTCTGCCATGGCCATCAGGCCTGCGCATCCCCGGCAGGCACCGGCGCAGGGGCGAACTGGGCCAGCACGGCGCGCATACGGTCCATGTCCACCGGCTTGGGCAGGTGTTCGTCCATGCCGGCCTCCAGGCAGGCCTGTCGATCCCTGGGCATGGCATAGGCCGTGAGGGCAATGATGGGAATATCCTTCAGGTGCGCCCCGGCCTCGCCCTGGCGGATGGCCCGGGTGGCCTCCAGGCCGTTCATGACCGGCATCTGCACGTCCATGAAGACCATGTCGCAGGGGGTGCGGCGCAGGGATTCCAGGACGCGCAGGCCATTGGCCGCCACCTCCACCTGGGCGCCCAACATTTCCAGCATGCGCTGCATGGTCAGGCGATTGGTCTCGTCATCCTCGGCCAACAGCACCCGGAGCGTTCGGGGGGTCGTTGCCGGCGTGGCGGCGGATTCCGCGGGCAACGGTTCCGGCTCAACCCGGTCCATGGGCAGGGACACATACACCCGCGTACCCAGCCCTTCTCCGCTGACCAGGCACAGGGTGCCTTCCATCAGTTCGACCAGCCGCTTGACAATGGCCAGCCCCAGCCCTGCGCCCTGATGTTTGCGGGCAAGCCCCTGGTCGCCCTGGCCAAAGGCCTCGAAGACCAGCGCCAGCATCTCATCCGGAATGCCGGGACCGGTGTCCGTAACCACGAACAGCGTGTGGGGCCGCCGCAGGTGCGGCCCGTCCAGGCGGAAGGCCTCCACCAGCACCCGGCCGGTATCCGTGAACTTGATGGCGTTGCCGGCGAGGTTGAAGAGGATCTGCCGCAGTCGTTGCTCGTCCCCCAGAAGGAGTTCGGGCACCTCCGGCGCTGCCTGTACCTGCAGCTCCACCCCCTTTTCCGCCGCCACGATGCCCAGCAGATTCTCCACGGACACCAGGACCTCGGCCACCGAGAAGGGTTTGTCGTGCAGCCGCAGCTTGCCAGACTCCACAGCGGAAATGTCCAGGATGTCCGAAAGCAGGCTCGTGAGACGTCGGCTGGCCATGAGGGCGGTGTCCACGTGCAGTTGCTGCTCCTGGGCCAGGGGGGAATACTTGAGCAGCTGCAGCATACCGATGATGCCATTGAGGGGGGTGCGGATTTCGTGGCTCATGTTGGCCAGAAACTCGGTCTTGGCGCGGCTGGCGGCCTCGGCGGCTTCCTTGGACGCCACCAGCTCCTGCTCCGTGCGCTTTCTGGCGGTGATGTCCTCGAACACGGTGGCGAACCGGCCCGGTGAAGGCGACACCACGGAGATGGCAAAGTGCTTGGCCAGGGGGTCAAAGTAGGCTTCAAAATGCAGACTTTTGCCGGTACTGGCCACCTGGGCGTACTGGTCCAGGAAGGGCGGATCCTGGGTGCCATAGGCATCCCGGCTCAGGCGGCCCACCACCTGTTCCTTTCGGTAGCCCACCAGGCGTTCATAAGCCGGGTTGACGTCCAGGATGCGATACTCCACGGGATGGCCGTTCATGTCATAGACCACATCATGCAGGGCCATGCCTTCCTGCATGGAATCGAACAGCAGCCGGAACCGCTCCTCGCTGTCTTGCAATGCCCGCTCTGCCCTGTTGCGGTCGGTCACATCCACCACGCAGGAGTACAACAGTTCTGCATCATCCACCTTCACGGGCCGGGTGTAGACCTCCACATCCCGCAGATCCCCCCCTTTGCGGCGGTGCGTGAACTGGAAGAATCGTTTGTCTCCGGTGCGGGCGGCGTGCATTTCCTGACGCATTGTCTCCGGCGACAGAATGTTGATCTCAAAGATGGGCATGCCCCGCAGCTCGTTACGGGTCCAGCCGTAATAGGTGCTGGCCGAGTCGTTGGCGTCCTGGATGCGGCCGGTGGCGGGATTCACCAGCAGCATGACCATGGGATTGTCCTCGAACAGGGTGCGGTGGCGGGATTCGCTTTCTCGCAGCGCCGCTTCGAAGCGCTTGCGGTCCGTCACGTCCTCGGCCACGGCCATCACCGTATCATCGGGCACGTAGACAAAAAAATACTCGAGATGTCTGGTGATGCCCGTGGAGCGGAAGGTGTAATCCAGGCTCCCGCGAATGACGCTCCGATGGGTGAAGCAATGCTCAATATCCGCCCGTACGCCGGGGAGATCCTTGTAGAAATCCTTGAGTCTGGCCCCCAGATGCCCTTCCACCTTGCCTTCGGTCAGTTGCATGAGGGCGGGGTTCACGTCGTGCAGCACAAAATCATCGCCCTTCCATTGCCACAGGGCCAGGGCGATGGGCATGGCCTCGAACACGGCCCGGAACTGGGCCTCGCTTTTGCGCAGGTCCTCTGTCTTGGTGCGGATGCCCCGGCGCAGGGTGAAGACCCAGATGTAGGTGATGAGCAGCAGGCAGCCGGCAACGGACGCCACGTTGATCCAGCGCTGAGTCAGGCGGTGCATGGAGGCATGATGCTCGCCCTCTGGATCGAACACGAACCCGGCGATGTTCCTGGAGTTGGTCATGCCCAGGGAGTTTAAGACATCGGCCATGCGCTGCCAGCGGCCGGTGTTCATGTGGCCTATTTCCACCAGATTCGGCAGGATGCTGTCGTGGATGATGGCAGCCTCGTACTCCAGGTGCTCCCGGCTGTTGGTGCAGCCGAATCTGGTGAGGAGTAGGTCGATGATTTCCTGGGGATGCTCCAGGGCGTACTGCCAGCCGCGCAGGGTGGCGTCTCGAAATCGTATGGTCCGATCCGTGTGCTCCCTGGCGTTGTGCTCCGTGGTAAACAAGCAATCCTCATAAAAATCAATGCCATAAGATCTCGGATGCAGAATTCGTACGGGGACGCCGGCCTTGCGATAGAAGAACGGCTCGTTGGAGGTATAGACAACCAAGGCGTCGCATTGGCCCCTGGAGAGGGAATCCGGTCGGTTCTCCCCTTGGAGGGCAATGATGCGCTCCATGGGGATGCCTTCGTGGGCCAGCATGGCCAGAATGGACGGCACCTTGCCGGTGCCCAGGAGCAGGCGGCGGCCGGCCAGGTCATGCGGTGTTTCGATGCCCGAGGCTTCCAGAGTCAGCAGGGCCACGGGGGAATGCTGCAGGATGGCCGCCAGCACCACCAGGGGTGCGCCGTTGAGCCGCTGCCGCAGCACCTCGCTGGAATCGACACCGTAGTCTGCCTTGCCAGCCAGCACCAGATCGGTGGCATCAGCGGTCGGGTCGCGCTCAAGAATGGTCACGTCCAGGCCGGCTTCTTCGTAAAACCCCTTGCCCAGAGCAGTATAGTATCCAGCAAACTGAAACTGCGTGGTCCACTTGAGCTGCAGGGTCACCGACTCCAGGGGACGGGTTGCGCCGTGTGCCCCAGGGGCGAACGCGGGGGAGGATGTGGAATCGTGAGCCAGCGCCAGCCCGGGCCACGCCAGCAGCAGCGGCAGCAGCAGCCGGGCGCACAGCGTC
>JAIWOE010000049.1 GCA_020217165.1 Desulfovibrio sp.
TGAGCCATGCGTGCCCAGCCCGGCGGCCTTCCCACCCTTTGTGCCTGCATCGCAGCCCCCCTGCCGCCTGGGATTTCTCACCCCTTAAAGAAGGGTGCCCCGGCGCCGCATTCCACAATCCCGACTGATTCCCTTCGGAATTCGCCATGGTACTCATCGATAGCATTGGGATGCAGGAAGCTCAAGTGCCAGCGCCTGTCTCGGCGATCAAAAGTCCCTTACCAGTTTCCGAACGTCACCGGCCTGACCGCCACAGAACTGGCGGCCCACCTGGACGTCTCAAAGCCCGTGGTTTCCAACACCGTGCAGGCCCTGCTGCGCGAGGGGCTGCTGGAGGCGACCCCCCACGAGCGGGACCAGCGCTCCCGCAGGATCCGGCTCTCATCCGTCGGACTGGCGCGCCTGAATGCCCTGCTTTCCGGGTATTACGACGTACTGCAGGAACACATGCACGGTCAGGCTCAGCAATGCAGCCGCGGGCCGGACACTTCTTCCTGAAGCGCATCCACATCCAGCACAAAGCCGATGTCTCCGCCCGTCAACAGGACACAGCCGCCCAGGGACGGATGCCAGGCGCAGCAGGGTGCCAGAGGTGACACGGCCCCGCGGTAGCGACCGCGCACGGCGGCCACGCCCAAGGCCAGACGCGTTCCCGAGGCGGTATTCAGGATCACCGCCTGCGGCGGGGTCTTGTTCTCCAGGGTCTGCCAGGCGCGGCCGTCCAGCAAGCTGGCCAGGTCCAGGAAGGGAATGGTTCCTCGATCGCAAGAGAGCACCGCATGCTGCTGCAGCATGGTGAGATCCGCGGCCCGCAGGGGCTGGAGAGCGGCAATGACCCCCATGGGCACCACGATGCGATGCGCCCCAGCCTGGAAGACCACCCCATCCAGGAACTGAAAGGCCAATGGGATGCTGCACACGGCCACGGTGCCCCCATTTTGGCCGGGCTTGAGGCAGAAGGAGCCGTGCAGGGCGGCCATGGCCTCTTCGATGCGCCCAAGACCGGCACGGGGGGCAGAGGCGCCGTCTTGGCAGGTGTCCGCACCATGGCCGTCGTCACGCACTTCCACGCGTACGGCACCGTTTTGGCAACTGGCCAGCACCTCCAACCTACCCTTGGCCGGCTTGCCAGCGGCCAGCCGCTGGGCGGGGGGCTCCAGGCCGTGCTCCACGGCGCGGCGCACCAGGAGGGCCAGGGGGTCTTCCAGGGCCTCCAGCACGGCCACGTCCACGGCCAGATCCGCGCCTTCCATGTGCAGGTCCAGCTCCTTGCCGCAGCGGCGGGCCATGTCCATGGACAGGGCCTTCATCTGCCGAAACAGCTTGTTGAAGGTGGCGGCGCGGATGGCCAGGGTGATGTCCTTGAGGCGTTCCAGCAGGGCGTCCTGCTCGTTCAATGGACGGGCCAGGGCCTGGGCCTGGCGCTGCATGGAACAGCCCTCGCCGGCCAGCCGCAGCTGCTGGTGATTGGAAAGCAGGTCCTGCAGCACATGCAGCAGGGAATCGCCCAGGGTGCGCGCCACCTTGAGATCGGCCTGCTGGCGCTCGGCAATGGTCCCTTCTTTTTGTGTATCATAGAGCATGGTCAAGCTCCCGCGGCTGTCATGTCAGGGTGCATGCACCGCCACCTGGTTGCGGCCGGCAGCCTTGGCCATGTACAGGGCCTCGTCCGCCGCTTTGATGAGCCGGTCCACGGTGTCCACGCGGCCGCCGATGGTGGCCACGCCGATACTCACCGTGTACCCGATGCGATGTCCCTGCACCGCCACCGGGCACTGGGCCATGTTGCTGCGTAACCGGTCCGCCACGCCAACGGATTCTTGCAGATCCGCATCCGGTAGCAACGCGGCGAACTCTTCGCCCCCCAGGCGCGCAAACAGATCCTCCGCCCTCAGGGAGGCCTTGCCCATCACGGCAATGCTCTTGAGGACGAGATCCCCTGCATCGTGGCCATAGGTATCGTTGATGCGTTTGAAATGATCGGCATCCACCAGAAACAGGGACAACGGCGCGGCCTGGCGGGAGGCCCGGGAAAGGGCCTGGTGCGCGGCCTCCATGAATGCCCTGCGGTTGGCCAGCCCGGTGAGCATGTCCGTGGCGGCCAACCGCAGCAACTCCTCCTGCTTACGCTCCAGCGCCTCATTCAAGGTGGCGAGCTTTTGCTGCATGCGGTCGCCCATTTTCACCAGCCGCATGCTTTGCCGGAAGAGCTTCTCGTACTCCCCGAGGAGAAAGACGAACTCGTCGCGCATGCAGCAGTCTTCGTGGTCGGCCCGCTCCAGGTAGGTTCGACACCGCGCGATGACCCGTTCCTCCTCATGGAAGCCGAGGGCGAAGGCATTCATAGTTATGCGTCTCCGTACGATTGCAACTCGAAACGCAGGAATTGGGTTTCTTCCTTGAATTCTTCTCCGCATTCCTGCGCGATTTCATTTTCCTCGTGATACCGCCACACCACTTGCACCTGGCGGCCGCCTGCGGCGGCTTCTTCCAGCATGTCGAGCAGATTCATGAGGATCTTGGAACTGGAGCTGTTAAAGTACACAATGTCCATGGTCAGGTGCAGCGGTGTTGTTTCCGTCTCCAGAAACTCCCGTATCCACTGCAACACCGGTTCATAGAACTTGACGGCATGTTCCGGATACGACTCCCCGCGGATGGATAAGGCGCCCTCCGCAACACGGAAGTCAATGGCCGGGCTGGATTTGGTGGCCTTGATGATCAGGTCCTGCATGGATTTACCCCACCGCCTTCACGGAAAAAAAAGACAACCCTTCGGCGATGTCTGCAATGCAGTAATCCAGGGGCCGGCTTGCCTTGCGGGCCATTTCCAGAAAACCCAGGCCCGCGCCCTTGCTGTCTTCCGACGTGGGTTCCTGGCGGCGCATTTCCTTGTACAGGGCCTTGAGCTCCTCCCTGGACATGGTGCGCATGGAGTCCAGGCGCTCGGCCAGCATGCGGCCCTTTTCCTGCTGGATGTAGTTGCCGCACAACACAAAGAATCGCCGGTCCGCCTCGCGCTCCCGACCCACCACCACCACACCATGGCGCATCTCCTCCACCCCGCGCTGTTCCCGCGGGGGCATGGTTTCCGCCGAGTAGTGCAATATATTCTGCATCTGCTCGATGAAGATGGCGAAGATGTTCCGCGTCACGGTCATGCCGGCTTCTTCCACGGCCATGCGTTGCTTGAGCAGATCCCCGATGCCTTCCACCAGGGACTGGCTGGTGGGCCCGCTGTAGCAAAAGAGGATGCCTTCGCGTTTCAAGGATTCATAAAACTCGTGCAGATCCTGCAGCACGGCGGGAAACGTTGCAATGCACGTCTGATTCATTCCTGACTCCACATTTAACGAGATTGTGGGACAATGCGTTGATGGCGCAGGGAGTCGCCAATGGCCTCCACCGGCGAACGGCTGGCAAACAGTCCCAGGCCCAGGGCAATGCAAAGCATGAGCACATAAAACACCTGCATCATGGCAAACCCGGTCACGCCTAGGGCAGTGCCCAGGGTAAAGATGGCGCTGGCCACCACAATGCCCACGGCCGAGGGGAACAGGATGGCAAAGAGCATCCATTTGTACGAGCCCGTCTGCACCTTGACCATGATGGTGGCTGCAAAACACGGCGGATACAGGGCAAAGAACACGATGAGGGCCAGGGCGTGCAGGGGAGTCATGCCGGATTCGGCGCTCTGGGCGCCCATGCGGGCCTCCAGGGTGCCGCCTTCGTCCGCCCCCTGCTGGAAGAGCACCCCCAGGGTGGCCACGCTGGATTCCCGGGCCGCGAAGGAACTGATGAGGGCAATGTTGATTTTCCAATTGAACCCGGCAAACTGCGTCACCGGCTCCAGGGCCCGGCCCAGGCGGCCGAAGAAGGAGTTCTCGATGCGCTGGTCCTTGATAGCCCGTTGCGTTTCCTTGCGTGTGTTCATCAGCTGCGCCACGGCCGTGCCCACGATGCGCTCCCCCGGCTCCTTTTTGCCCGGCTTAAGGAAGCTGAAAAAGATCGGGTGCTGCCGTTCGTAATCGGCCATCACCTTGTCCATGCCACTGCCGGCGTTAAGCCGGGCAGCGGTGAAACGGTTAGAAAAATTCATGAGTTCAAGCACGTTCTGCCTTTCTGCCAACATGGGGGCAAATTCCGTCTCCCGCACAGCCTGCTGGAAGGTGTCGTAGGCCTGCTCCATGGTCTGCTCGTGAGTGGCCATCACCGCATCAGGCAGGTTGGGGAACTGCAGCAGGGCAAACACGCAGACACTCACGGCCAGCACGATGGTGCCCACTTTCTGGATGTACTCCCAGGTACGTTGCAGGGTTCGCGTGGCCACGCCGCGCACCGTGGGCAGGTGGTAGGTGGGCATTTCCATCACAAAGGGCGCGCTTTCCCTGGAGCGCAGGATGGTATGCGTGAGAATCCAGGCGATGATGAGGGCCATGAGGATGGTGACCGTGGAAATGAAGAACAGGGCGTAGCTTTTCTCTCCGGGAAAGAAGATGTTCACCAGCAGGGTGTACAGGGGCACCTTGGCCAGGCAGTTCATATACGGCACGGTGAGGATGGTGGCCATGCGGGACCGCTCGTCGGGAATGCCCTTGGTGGCCATGATGCCCGGCACCGAGCAGCCCCCGGCAAAGACCCCGCCCAGGATGAAAGGCAAGGTGCTCTGCCCGTGCAGGCCGAACCGCTGGAAGATGCGGTCCAGAATGAAGGCGATGCGCGCCATGTAGCCCGAATCTTCCAGCATGGCGATGAGGGCGAACAGGATGAAAAAGATGGGCAGGTAATTGAGCAGGGTGTTGGCGCTGTCCACGCACCAGAGCACCAGGGAACGCAACAGGCCGTCTTCCACCAGGCCCGGGATGGGCAGCAGGTCGCCCACAATGCCCCGCAGGGAGGCGAGATACGGCCAGGTGTACTTGGTCAGCTCATATCCCTGTACGATGGAGACCTGATAAATGCAGTACACCGTGAGCACCAGGAACACCGGAGCCAGGATGCGATTGAGCAGCACGCGGTCGATGCGTTCCGAAAGCGTGGTTTTGCGTCCCGCCGGCCGGTTGATGCATTGCTGCACGATCTCCTGGGCTCGGGCGTGGCGGCAGGCGAGGATGTGATCCGCAATGGACAGCTGCGCCGCCTGCTCGAACATGGTGGCGGCCTGCTCCACCTGGTGCAGGATGGCCTCGGCATCCGGATGATTCTCCCGCACCAGGTCGCGCACCATTTCATCCTGTTCCAGAAGCTTCACGGCCATCCAGCGCAGGGGGTAGGCGGCATCCAGCCGGGAATTCTGCCGCAGGGCCTGCTCCAGGACCATCACCGTCTCTTCCAGCGGACCGTACTCCAGGGGATTCCTCGTCCGTGTCTGTCCGTGCACGCCAGCCCGGGAGACCGCATCCATCAGCTCCTTGCGGCCCACATTCTTGCGGCCCACCAGGGGCACGACCGGCACCTCCAGGATGGAGATGAGCTGATCTACATCGATGTACATGCCGTGGGCCTTGGCCACATCCATCATGTTCAGGCCCAGCACCATGGGGCGGTTCAGCTCCAGCAGCTGCAGGGTAAGCATGAGACTGCGGGACAGGTTGGACGCATCCACAATGTTGGCGATGCAGTCCGGCTTGTCCTGCAGTAAAAAATCCCTGGCCACCCGTTCTTCCAGGGAAAAGGACGTGAGGCTGTACGTGCCCGGCAGGTCCACCACCTCCACGCGCATTTCGCCATCCCGGTACCGGCCGGACTTCTTTTCCACGGTCACGCCGGGATAGTTGGCCACATACTGGCTGGCGCCGGTGAGCATGTTGAACACCGTGGATTTGCCGGCATTCTGCTGCCCTGCCAGGGCCACCAGCAGATAGTTCTTCACGGCGTGTCCTGCGGTGGACGCCGCATCGTCAATTCTGGAATTCATGCCCTCTCCCTTCTGACACGTCCGGGGGCAAAGCCCAGGACAGTGACATCGTCGCGCCGCACCTGAACGCCCCGATGTGTTTCAAAGAGCTCCCACAGGCCAGTCTGCAACGCCTTGAACGGGTGCTCGCCATGATTGAACGAATCGCCATGTGCCGATAATTCGGTAATCAGTTTGAGGAAACGTTTTTTGCCAAAAGGCAATCGCTTCTCCCCGCCAACCTGATCGAATAATCCATCCGTGGCCAGGTGCACCCCGGCCACGCCGTCCAGGGACACGCACTGTTCAGCGTACGTATGCTCCAGGGGCGTTTCGCGGTAGCCAATGCCCATTTTTTCCGCCTTGAGTTCCACCGGTTCGCCATCCCGCACCAGGAACGCGCTGATGCCTGCCCCGGCAAAACACAATGTTTCTGCAGCATTGGGCATCCAGCACAACCCCATTTCCAGGCCGTCATTGGAACGCTTGCTCAAGGCGGTTTCGGTGCCGTCCTGGCCCAGGAAGGTCTTGAGCCGGCGATTGAGGGAGGCCAACACCAGGCCCGGCCGGCCCTCCACACTGGCGCTGTCCATGGCGTCCAGCATGCTGTGAACAATGAGGGTGATGAACGCCCCAGGCACTCCGTGGCCGGTGCAATCGAACACCCCCACGAACACGCCCCCCGGGGTGCGGCGCAGCCAGTAGGAGTCACCCCCCACTACCTCGCGCGGCTTCCACAGGATGTAGCCGTCGGCCACGTAGTCCCGCAGGCGCTGGGCCGGTGCCTGCATCTGATGCTGAATGGCGCTGGCGTATTCGATGCTGTCCATCACCTGGCGCTGGGCCTCCTCCAGTTCCGACAACATGCCGGCGATGCGGTGTTCGCGGTCCAGCAGGGAGCGGCCCATCCAGTACATGTTCCGCTTGAGGCGGATGAAGTCGTTCTCCCCGCCCTTTTCCGGCGGCAGGGACAACTCCTGCAACCCCTTGCCTTCCTGCAGGCTGCGGCAGAAGTTATTGCACAGGGTGATGTTGCGCAGGGCCAGGATCTCTTCCAGAAACTTGCTCACGGGGATGCACAGGAGAACCCACGCCGCCAGGTACATCACCAGGCCGGCGGTGACCGATTCCACCGGGGAGGTTTCCAACTGCACCAATACCACCAGAGCAGGAATGAATACGCTTATCAATACCAGGGTGCGGACCTGCATGCGGATGCCCAGGTCAGACAGCCAATCTAATATGTTACGCCACATACACTACCGTCCCTCCCGGGTAGTTGCTGGGGGTGCTTCGCTCCCCAGGGATGCGCCTGGCTTGCCAGAGTGGCCAGAGTGGCCAGATTTGCTGCCGGCAGGCAGGCTTGGCGCCCGCATGTTCCGCGCCGCGGCCCACCCCAGCATGCCCAGGGTGAACCCGTTGTGCAGGGTGGCCCACAGGGCAGGCGCACCGCGACCGGCCGCCGCCAGGGCCAGGATGGCGCCATTGACCCCCACCGCGCCCCAGAAGGCCTGCTGCACGGACTGCTCCAGCCGCAGGGCAATGGCCCGCGCCGCGGCCAGGCTGTGGATGTCCTCGTGCAGCAGTAACACCTGGGCCGTTTCCCGCGCCAGATCCGCCCCTTTGGGCATGCACACACCCACCTTGGCCAGCATCATGGCCGGGGTGTCGTTGAGGCCGTCGCCCACGTAAGCGATGGTCCGGCCGGCATCCACCAGTTCCTGGACCATGGCGGCCTTTTCCTCGGGCTTGAGCTCGGCGTGGGCCGCATCCAGTTCCGGTAGTTCCCGCAACAGGTTGTTTGCGGTCTGCAGATGGTCCCCCGTGAGCACCACCATGCGGTCAATACCCATCTTGCGCAGCTGGCGCAGGGTTTCCCGCGCTTCGGGGCGGATGGCGTCGGCCAGACCCACCACGCCGGCCAGCTGGCCATCCAGGGCCACGTACAGCACGGTGTTGCCCTGAGCCCGCAATGATTCCGCCTTGTGTTCCAGCAGGGAGGCGTCCACATGCTCATCTTCTACGATGAAGTGCCGGCTGCCCACTAGGACGCGCCGCCCTTCCACCAGGGCGGAGACCCCATGGGCCACGACGAATTCCACCTGCGGCGTGGCTGGGATCTCCACACCACGGCGATTGGCCTCGGCCACCACGGCTCGGGCCACGGGGTGCCCGTAATGGGCTTCCGCCGCCGCCGCCAGGGCCAGCAGCCCGTTCTCGTCCAGGCCGCTCTGGGCAGAGGCTGCAATGCTGGTCACGGCCAGTTCCCCGCTGGTGAGGGTGCCGGTCTTGTCGAAGACCAGCGTGTCCACCGATGCAACATCTTCCAATGCCTGCGCACCCTTGAAAATGACGCCGGCATGCCCAGCCGCATACATGCTGCTGCGCACGGCCACGGGGCTGGCCAGCTTGATGGCGCAGGAAAAATCCACAGTGAGCACCGAGGCGGCGCGACGGATATCCCGCGTTATCAGCCACATGAGCACGCCGATGCCAAAGGTGATGGGCACCAGCCGATCGGCCAGTTTGGCCCGGTTCTCCTGCGTGGCGGACTTGGCCCGCAGGGACTGCTGCAGGAACCGGTTGATGCGGGCCAGGCGTGTGCCCTCGCCCACCTCTTCCGCCGCGATGACCAGCTTGCCCTCCTCTACCACCGCGCCGGAAAGGGCCATGGTGCCGGGCCTGTAATGGGCAGGCGCCGCCTCCCCGCTGATGGAGCTGGTGTTCACCGAGGCCTCGCCCTCTACCACCTCCCCGTCCACGGGAATGAGTTCGCCGGGACCGCAGACCACACGGTCGCCCTTTTCAATGTCCCCCACGGGCAGCTGCACCTCGGCGCCATCGCGCAGCACCCAGGCGTATTCCGCCTGCGGCCGCATGAGGGTGGCCAGCAGATCCGTGGTGGAATTTTCCAGCCGCCCTTCCAGGTATTCCACCAGGGAGAGCACCGTCACCACCAGGGAGCTGGTGAGGTAATCCCCGCGCAGGAGGGAGGCGGTCACCACGGCGCCATCCAGCACCTTCACCCGCACGCCTTCGGTGAACAGGGTATGGATACCCTCCGCAATCACCGGTGCGCCCAGCACCCAGGAGACCACGGCCCGCATGGACCGCGGCAGCACCAGGTTCAGGGCCAGGGCCGCGCCGCGGACGGCCACGGGGTAGAAGGAGGGGGTGACCGGCGGCACAAACCCGGAGCGGAACGCCTCCGCGGGGAGGCGTTCCAGAAGCTCCAGGGCTGTGGCCTTGGCCTCGTCCCCATCATGTTCCAGCACCACGCACTGCGCCTTGCGGTTGATGCGGCAACGCTGTACCCCGGGCACGGCCTGCAGGCGAGCCTGCAGGTATTCCGTATCCAGATCCGGATCGAGAAACATCGGCCCTTGCCAACGAACCCGGCCGGGGATTTCGTGGACCACCCGCAGGCGGTCCTGCTGCCCAAAGGGCATGCTGCTGGACATGACGGGCTTATCCTTTACGGTTGGGTGAGGGATACAGGGAATGGTGCCAGAGGGAGAATCCCACCAGCGCCACCCCGGCCACCAGATGCAGCCGTTTGGACGTCTTGCCGCCGATAAAACCCGTGGCCACCAGGGCGGCCAGGGATACGGTCATGCCGTGCTTGGCCAGGGCCTTGGCATCAAGACCAGCGCCGCTGCGGCCGCAGCGGCCAGGCACGCCGGGCAGCAACTCGCCATTAGCCATTGCGCTGGCTCATCTCGGCTTTGACGTCTTCCACCTTCTCCTTGATCTCCTCGATGGAGCCCTGCACGGCCGTCCAGAGCTTCACCGCGCCCTTCACCAGGGCCTGCTGCACGGTGGGGTTGGTCAGCACCAGGGCCACGGCCGCGCCCACGGCCAGGCCGCCCAGGTAGTGCTTGTCCGTGACGTTGAACCAGCTGCCCAGCCCGTCGGGAGATGTGCACATGCTGGGTGTGGGCGTGGCGGCCGGCTGGTACTGCGCCTGGGCATATTGTGGGGCGTACTGGGGGGCGTACTGGGGGGTCTGGTGAGCCGCATAGGGCTGCTGCGGCGCACCCTGCTGCGAAACATACGGATAATACGAGGAATGATGGCTCATGATGGCTCCCGCCTACTGTTTGACGACCTTGCCGCCCTTGGCCT
>JAIWOE010000324.1 GCA_020217165.1 Desulfovibrio sp.
CAAGTCCACCAAGCCCATGATGCCTTACGTGGCCGTGAACACCACCGCTGGCACCGCTTCCGAAATGACCCGCTTCTGCATCATCACGGACCTGTCCCGCAAGGTGAAGATGGCCATCGTGGACTGGCGCGTGACCCCCGGCGTGGCCGTGGACGACCCGATGTTGATGGTGGGCATGCCCCCGGCCCTGACCGCCGCCACGGGCATGGACGCCCTGACCCACGCCGTGGAAGCGTATGTTTCCACCATCGCCAACCCCATGACTGACGCCTGCGCCGAAAAGGCCATCGAACTCATCTTCAAGTACCTGCGCCCCGCGGTGGCCAACGGTCAGGACATCGAAGCCCGCGAAGGCATGTGCTTTGCGCAGTACCTGGCCGGCATGGCATTTAACAACGCCTCCCTGGGCCACGTGCACGCCATGGCGCACCAGCTGGGTGGCTTCTACGACCTGCCCCACGGCGAATGCAACGCCATCCTGCTGCCCCATGTGGAAAAGTTCAACCTCATTGCCAAGATGGATCGCTTCGTGAAGATGGCCCAGCTCATGGGCGAAAACACGGCTGGTCTGTCTCCTCGCGCGGCTGCCGAACTGGCCCTGGACGGCATCAAGAAGCTGTCCGCCGACGTCGGCATTCCCGCTGGGCTCATTGAGCTCGGCAAGCGTTATGGCAAGGACGTGAAAGCGGCTGACATCCCCACCATGACCGCAAACGCCCAGAAGGACGCCTGCGGCTTCACCAACCCCCGCTGCCCGACCGATAAGGATGTTGCCGCCATTTACGAGTCTGCCCTGTAACACTTGCCGTCTCTCCTCCACATGTCCCGGACTGGGGGCCTTCGGGCCCCCCTCCGGGACACATAAAAACATGCTCATGTGAAATATTTAACAAGAATGTTCCAGCGCATGGAAGTCCCCCTTGCTCCAGATATACCCTTCTTTCCAAGGGGATTTTCGCCGGGGCCACAGCCAGCATCAACATGCCGCCCCTCAAACGCCCCCTTGACACCTGCTGGCTGCTGGGAAAAACAAACCCCAGTATGCCCAGGGCCAAGATCGTGCGACGCATGCTTCATGCTCTACCCGGAAGGCGAGGCCCTTTCGGCGCCAAGGTGGTTTTCCGAATCATGAACACTGTCAATCTCACCCAATCGTACGACGCAGCGTTCGTCCACGAGGTGGAAGCCGCCACCGGGCAGGTGCTCTCCACCTGTTACCAGTGCGGCAATTGTACGGCGGGCTGCCCGTACACCTTCGTGTACGACATCCCGGTCAGCCAGATCATGCGGCTCCTGCAGGCCGGGCAGAAGGACACCGTGCTCTCCTGCAACTCCATCTGGCTGTGCGCCTCCTGCCAGAGCTGCACCACCCGCTGCCCCAATAACATTGAGGTGGCGCAAATCATGGACACCCTGCGGCACCTGGCGCGACGAAAGGGCTTTGCCAAGCCGCAACGGCCGGTGCGCACCTTCTGGGACAGCTTTCTGGCCTCCGTCCGCAGGCACGGCCGCGTGTTCGAAATGGGCACCGTGGCTGAATACGTGTTAAAAACCGGCCGCTTCTGGTCCGATGTGGACCTCGGTCCCAAGATTCTTCCCAAGGGCAAGCTCCACTTCAAGCCGCACGACATACAGGGCAAGGACGAAGTGGCCCGCATTTTCGAACGCTTCGAGCAGGAGTTCGGCCCGCAATCCACCCAGGAGGCGAGCCATGCCCGCTAAGGTGTACGCCTATTATCCCGGCTGTTCAGGCCTTGGTTCCTCCAAGGAATATGAACAGAGCACCCGCGCCGTCCTCAAGGCCCTGGGGGTGGAGGTGCAGGAGATTCCGGACTGGAGCTGCTGCGGCTCCACGCCCGCGCACACCGTGGACCATCGCCTCTCCTCCGCCCTGGCCGGCCGCAACCTGGCCCAGGCCGAGCGCATGGGCGACATGGCCGGCGTTGTCACCCCGTGCCCCAGCTGCCTGACCAACCTCAAGAATGCGGCCCACCACCTGCACGAGCCCGGCTTCCGCGCCCAGGTGAACACGCTGCTTGACCGGCCCATCAACACGGTGCTGCCGGTCAAGAGCGTGCTGCAGGTCATTTATGAGGATGTGGGCCCGGCGGCCATCAAAGCCCGGGTGGTGCGCCCCCTCTCCAGCCTCAAGCTGGCGCCGTACTACGGCTGCATCATGAACCGGCCGCCGCACATCATGCAGTTCGACCACCATGAACACCCCGTGGCCATGGACGAACTGATGGCGGCCATCGGCGCCGACGTGGTGGCCTACCCCCTCAAGGTGGAATGCTGCGGCGCCTCCTATGGCGTGGCCCGCAACGACATCGTGATGAAGCTTTCCGGTAAGCTGCTGGACACCGCGGCGGATCGCGGCGCCAATTGCATGGTCACCGCCTGTCCCCTGTGCCAGATGAACCTGGATTTGCGGCAGGATCAGATCAACTCGGCCAATCGCACCCGGCACCGCACGCCCATCTTCTATTTCACGCAGCTCCTGGGCCTGGCCCTGGGCATGAGTGAAAAGGAAGTGGGCCTGGACATGCTGAGCGTGGATCCCGCACCCGTCCTCACCACACCGGCCGCCGCGCCGGCCGAGGCCACGGCCTGATCGGCCCAGACGCGAAGGAGTCGTCATGAAAATTGGAGTCTTCGTCTGTCACTGCGGGTCCAACATCGCCGGCACCGTGGATGTGAAAGCCGTGGCCGAGCAGTCCCGGGCCCTGCCCGATGTGGCTTTCGCCTCGGACACCATGTACGCCTGCTCCGAGCCCGGGCAGCAGGGCATTATCGAAGCCATCAAGGAACATAAACTCGATGGCGTGGTGGTGGCCTCATGTACCCCGCGCATGCACGCCCCCACGTTCATGCGCACCCTCACCCGGGCCGGCCTGAACCCGTACATGTTCGAAATGGCCAACATTCGCGAGCATGTGTCCTGGATCGGCAAGGATAAGACCGCCAACACC
>JAIWOE010000050.1 GCA_020217165.1 Desulfovibrio sp.
CAGGCCGAGGTTGATACTGCTGTTGGGCAAAATGGCGGACAAGGCAGAGTCGCGCACGCCCGAAAGCGTCGGAAGCAAGTAAATGGCGCCCAGCACCGCCACAAACAAGGCGATGCCAACGCGCCAGCGCAGGCTTTGCATCATGATGATGAACCTTCCTGGATCGCCCGGCCATGCACCGGGCGGCGTAAAGGGCGAAAAAGAGCACCCGGCCAGCCAGGCTGACCGGGTGCGGTGCTGCTACTTTTCTTCGTCGCCCTTTTCCTTCTTCTTGGGAGACTTGTCCGGGTTGACCACGGTGGAGATGAAGTTGCGGTTCACCTTGATCTCCACGCCACCGGCGATTTCGATGGTCAACACATCGTCCGCGGTGCTGGTCACTCGGCCGTAAATGCCACCGCTGGTGAGCACATGGTCGCCCTTCTTGATGTTCGACAGGAGCTGCTTGTGCTCCTTGGCCTTTTTCTGCTGCGGACGGATGAGCAGAAAATAGAAGATGACGAACATGATGATGAGCGGGGCGAAGGCGGTGATGGGATTGCCCCCGGCCGCTCCGTCGCCTTGCGGCGCCGCTCCCATGGCGTAGGCCACGCTTTCCCAAAAGAACATGGATGGCTCCTGCTGCAGATAATCCGGCCCTTGGGCCGGTTTAGTTGGTCCCCACGTACATATTGCCGTAGGGGCGATGAGTGTACGGCTTCACACGCAGGAAAGGTGCGTCAAGAATGGCCTCGGCGTCAAGCCCCAAAGCGGCCGCGTAGTCACGAATCTGCACTTCAAGGAAGGCACGCTCGTCCGCATCCAGCTCTTTGGCCGCCAGGCCGGCGCCCAATTGGTAGGCTGGCACTTCGCCACGAATGTAAATGACGCCGCCATGCATGCCCGTGCCCAGGGAGCGGCCGGTGATGGGCACTTCGGCCGGTTTTTCCGAGAACATCCCCAGCAGGATGATGGCGCCGCCAGCCATGTACTCGCCCAGGAAGTCCCCGGCCTTGCCGCCGATGACCAGCACGGGGAACTTGTCCATGTAGGCTTTCATGTGAATGCCGCAACGGTAGCCGGCATCGCCCTTAACGAAGATGCGGCCACCGCGCATGGCGTAGCCCAGCACGTCCCCCACCATGCCGTGAATGACGATTTCCCCTGCGTCCATGGTATTGCCCACACCATCCTGGGCGTTGCCGTACACCGTGAGGTGCGGCCCGCGCATGAAGGCGGCCATGTCCTGACCGGGCACGCCCTGCACAAGGATGTCAATATCCTCGCCGTCCAGGGAGTTGGCGATGTAGCGCTGCCCGCGGACATTCCTGAGCTCAATGGCCTTGTGGCCGTTACGGACGGCTTCGCGAATCTGCTCGTTGAGCTGCTTGTAGTACAGGCCCTCAGCATCGAGGACGAATCGGTGATCCGCAGCCATTACGCCTCCACCTCCGCAATCACAGGTTCACCGGCCTTGGGCGCCCAGATGCGATCCAGGTCGCGCTGCACTTCCCGAATGGAGCTTTCCTCGGAAGACATGAACACCATGTCGTCCTTTTCCGCCACCAGCAGGGGGCGCAGCTTCACGCGGTCATTCAGGCCCATCATGGTGGTGTTGTTGGTGACGAGAATGGCAAAGGGGCCGTTGAGCATGGCAGGTCCGTACACCATGCGCAAGGCGCGGAAGGCCTCCTGCTGGGCCGGGGGCATGCGGTCTATCTCGTCCCAGAAGGGCGGTGCGAAGATGTAGCTGGCCATGCGCAGGCTCAGCTTGTGCTTGCGGGTGAGCATGTCCAGCAGATAGGCCACCACTTCCGTATCCGTATGCAGGGTGCACAGGTAGTCGTGCTGGGCCAGGTAGCGCCGGTTGATGCCGTAGGAGGAGATTTCCCCGTTATGGACGATGGCCCAATCCAGCAGGGTAAAAGGATGCGCCCCGCCCCACCAGGCCTGGGAATTGGTGGGGAACCGGTTGTGGCCGGTCCAGATGTAGCCCTTGTATTCGTCCAGGCGGAAGAAGTCCGCTATGTCCTCGGGGAAGCCCACCCCCTTGAAGGCGCCCATGTCCTTGCCGCTGGACAGGACAAAGGCATCCTTGACGTCCTTGTTGATGAGCATCACTACGCTGACGATGTAGTCCGCCTCGGAGGCGTCCTTCCACCGGGGCCGGTCTTCCTTGGGAGTCAGGAAAAACCGCCAGACAATGGGCGGATTCTTGATGGCCAGGGTGCGGCGCGTGGGAATGGGCTGGCTTTCCTTGATGTCGAAGTAGGTCTTGATAACCGCCTCGGCATTGTCCAGCCCCTCCTGGGTTTCGCACAGGAGATGGAAGGCGTAGCAGTCCTTGAAGTCTGGGTAGATGCCGTAGGCGGCGAACCCCCCGCCCTGGCCATTGCCCCGGTCATGCATGGTGCACATGGCCTTGATGGGCATATCGCCATCAATGAGGCCGCGCTTTTTGTGCAGCACGCCAAAGACGCCACACCCGGAGATGTCCTTGTTGAAGTCCCAAAAACGTGCAGGCGCTTTCATGATGAGTACCGGTCTCCGTAATTAGCCGCGGTCTTCGAAGAGCAGGGCCTTGTTGGGGCAGGCGTCCACGCAGGCCGGGGCGCCGCGTTCCTGGCACATGTCGCATTTGACAATCTTGCTGGCCTGCATGTTGCGGTGGATGGCCCCGAAGGGGCAGGCCATCAAGCAGGACCAGCAGCCCACGCATTTGTCCGCGTCGTACAAGGTGTTGCCCGTGGTGGGATCCTTGATGAGTGCGCCGGAAATGCACGCCGCCACACACATGGGATTCTCGCAATGCCGGCAGGAGAGCGCCACACAGGCGGCGCCGCGCTCGTACACTTCCTTGCAGGAGGCAAGGCCTTGCTTGCGCTCCTCCCGCATGGCGATGATGAGATCCTTGGACTTGGAATGGGCGGTAATGCACGCCAGTTCGCAGATGCGACAGCCGATGCAGTAGTCCTTTTGCGGATAGATGCGTTTCATCTGCGCTCCTTACTGGCCAGCGGCCTTCACGCCCAGGGTGTCCAGCTCAATCTGGTTGAGCCCGATGCCGCGCAGCTTGTCCGTGTTGCCACGCAGGCTCTCGATGGAGTTGAGGCCCATGCCGCCCAGCATTTCCTGAATCTCGTGGCCCCAGGCCTTGACGAGATTGGCCAGGCGCTTGGCAGCCACGTCCGGATTCTGGCGCTTCTTGAGCCGGGCTTCGTTGGTGGCGATACCCCAGGGGCACTTGCCGGTGTAGCAGCGGCCGCACATGGTACAGCCCACGGCGATGAGGGCTGCCGAGCCGATGTACACGGCGTCCGCCCCCAGGGCGATGGCCTTGACCACGTCCGCGGAACAGCGGATGCCGCCGGAGGCCACCAGGGACGCCTGGTTGCGGATGCCATCATCCCGCAGGCGACGATCCACCGCGGCCAGGCACAGCTCGATGGGCAGCCCCACATTGTCGCGGATCATCGTGGGCGCGGCGCCGGTGCCGCCGCGGAAGCCGTCAATGACCACAATGTCTGCCCCGGCGCGCACAATGCCCGAGGCGATGGCCGCGGCGTTGTGCACGGCGGCAATCTTCACGGACACCGGCTTGGTGTACTCCGTGGCTTCCTTGAGGGCGTAAATGAGCTGCAGCAGGTCTTCAATGGAGTAGATATCATGGTGCGGCGCCGGCGAGATGGCGTCGGATCCCAGGGGGACCATGCGCGTCTTGGAGACTTCCTCATCAATCTTCTCGCCCGGCAGGTGCCCGCCGATGCCCGGCTTGGCGCCCTGCCCCACCTTGATTTCAATGGCCGCGCCGGCGTTCAGGTAGTCCCGGTGCACGCCAAACCGGCCGGAAGCCACCTGCACGATGGTATTCTTGCCGTATTTGTAGAGCGTTTGATGCAGGCCGCCTTCACCGGTGTTGTAATAGATGCCGGTTTCCGTGGCCGCCAGGGCCATGGCCTTGTGCAGGTTGAAGTTGATGGCCCCGAAACTCATGGCGCCGAACATGATGGGATACTCAAGCGTCAATTGCGGCGAGAGCTTTCCTTTGAGACAGGGCCCGTCCGGGGTTTCTTCAAATTCGAGCATGTCTGGCTTGGAGCCGAGGAACGTGCGGGTCTCCATGGGCTCGCGCAGCGGGTCTATGGAGGGGTTAGTCACCTGGCTGGCATCCAGCTGGAGCTTGTCCCAATAAATGGGTTTGTCCTGCGGACAGCCACAGCCGGAGAGCAACACGCCGCCCGTATCTGCCTGTTTGAACAGGTTCTTGATGTACGTTCCTGTCCAAAGGCTGTTGGGGCGAAACTCCGCCGGATTCCGGCGGACGGTGATGCAAGCCGTGGGGCACAGGGCTTCGCAGCGGTGGCACCCGATGCATTTGCTGGAATCGTGCATCACCTGCTGTCGGGCGTCGTCCCAGTAATAGACATCATACGGGCACTGCCGGACGCAGACTTCACAGTTGATGCACCGTTCCTTGTCACGTTCGACAAGGAAGTCATGGAACGATTGGCTGATGGGCTTGAACAGCAAGGCCGCCCTCCTCAAAATGCGTGTTTCATTGCACGCAGAGCTTCCGACAGGCGCAGGGCTTCCGGTTGCCTGCTGCGGCCCGGTTTCTTGCGTGGGGGAAACGTTGGTACTCTCAAAATTTTTTCCCTGTCAATATAGGTCTGAAAAAATACATTCTTGTGAAATAACAAGTCTTGTTGTTCCTGATGGTTAGAATTTTTATGTGACAATTTTGTCATCACAAAAAATCGCCGCCGCGACAGCCAGTGGCCATCGCGGCGGCGACGTCGTGATGCCCCGATGCTGTTACGCCGATTTCATGCGCTCCACCACCGTATCCAGGTCCTTGGCCTGGGCGGCCAGCTTGCGCACGTTGTCCGAAGCGCGCTCCATGGCCCTGGCCGATTCGTCGGAAATCTGATTCAATTCTTCAATGGCCCTGCGGATCTGCTCGCTGGCGGCGCCCTGTTCCTGGGCTGCGGCGGCAATGGCCTGGGCCTGGCCGGCGCTTTCCGTCACCTGGCCCACGATGTGCTCCAACACCTCGCCAGACTGCCCCGCCAAGGAGGCCGCGCTCTGCACCCGTCCCGAGGCCAGCTCCATGGCCGACAGGGCCTTGCGCGTGGCGTCCTGGATGGCGGTGATGCTGCCCCCCACCTCGCGGGTGGCGGTCATGGTCTTTTCAGCCAGTTTGCGCACCTCGTCGGCCACCACGGCAAACCCGCGGCCGGCGTCGCCAGCCCGGGCCGCCTCGATGGCGGCGTTCAGGGCCAGCAGGTTGGTCTGGTCCGCAATGTCCTGGATGACGGTGATGATTTGCCCGATGCCATCCGCCAGCTTGCCCAGGGAGGCCAGCTGCTCGCCCACGCCCTTGGCAGCCTCGTCCACGCTAAGGATGGCCTTGCTGGACTCGATGACCACGCCCTGCCCCTGACGGGCGGCATCCGTGGCGTTGTGGGCCAGGCGGGAGGAATCCGAGGCATTGCGCGCCACCTCCGCCACCGTGGCATTCATCTGTTCCATGGCCGTGGCGGTTTCCTGGATGCGATCCTTCTGGATGGCCGTGCCGTGGGCAATCTGTTCCACCATGGCGGCCAGTTCGTCAGCAGCGGCACTCACCGAGGCCACCACGCCTTCGATACGGCGAGCGGCGTCCAGCACCCCGTCACGGGCAGCCTGGGCAGCGCGGGCATTGGCTTCGTCGGCTTCCTGCATGGCCTTGCGGGCGCGTTCCGCCTCCCGCGCGGCTTCCTCATGCATGGACTGGGCCTCCTGGATGCGCTCCTTCAAGGCGGCCACCATGCTTCGCAGGGAGTCGGCCAGCACGCCGATTTCGTCCTTGCTCTGCACGTCCAGGGTCAGGTCCAGATTCCCTTTGGAAACGGCCACGGCATAGGCCGTGGCTTTGACCACGGGCTTGCGCAGGGAGTAGGCCATGCCCAACCCCAGAGCCAGCACCACCACCCCAACAACGGCCCCCACCACGAGCAATCTGCGGCGCAAGGCATCCTGGGCCGCGGCAATGGACTTGCGCGGCACCCCCAGGAAGAACATGCCGCTGGGCTTGCCGGCGGCATCAAGCAGGGGCAGGTACACCGTGGCGTATTCTTCGCCCAGAATGATGTTGTTGGCCTTGAATACCTGCTGGCGATCCAGCACGGTTTTGAGCACCTCCGGGTTGTCCATCTTGGTGCCCACGGCCCGCTTGCCATCTCGCATGATGGTGGTGGTGACGCGGGTATCGCCGGCAAAAATGGTGACTTCGGACAGGAACAGCTCCTTGATGCTATCCACCAGTTTGTCGTTGTTGGCGATTTCGAATCCGCAGGTCACTACGCCGATGACCTTGCCTCCCAGCAGCACCGGGGCGGCGGCGCGCATGGAGTAGCCCGAGGCGCTGCCTCCTTCAAAGCCGGAGGTCGCCTTGCCCTGCAGGGCGTTGGCCACGATGGCCTGGTTGGCAATGACGTCCCCGGCCCTTTCGGAATGCCCCCGCGCCAGCACCGTGCCGCTAGCGTCGGTGATGGCCATGACGTGCATGTCCATGGCCTTCATGGTGCGTACGGCCATCTCCCGAGCCGCGGCGGTGTTGCCAGCGGCAATGGCCCTGACCATCTCCGTATCAGAAGCCAGGGTTTTCGCGATATTGACGCACTTTTCCTGAATGCTTTGAAGATAGAAGGTGCCGAAAAGGGATTTACGCTCCACGTCCGTGGCGTAGTCCTTCTCCAGCTGGTCGGTCATGATCCGTACCGAGGCGATTTCGATGGCGAAAACCAGCACCAGCACCAATACCAACACCAGCCCGCCGAGTTTTTGCATCAACGTCAGGCGCATGGTTCACCCCCAACCAGTAAAAGCCGCATCCGTGCAACACGCAGCCACTCGGGAATTTCCCTCATATGCTTCCTCACAGTAACCCCGCTTGTTACAAAACGAACAAGATTGTGCCCAAATTACCGCTGCAACCTTGGGGATACTGTAACGGGCATGTCACAAACCTGCAATCACATCCTGCAGCACTCCTGTGACTTTTTCCACGTTTTGCTTGAAGGTGTGCAGGATTTCGTCCCAAGTGACCGGGGGCTCGTCCGTTTTCCAACAGTCATAATCGGTACTCATGGCTACGGCGGCATAGGGGATTCCCGCCTCTGCCGCCAGAATGCACTCCGGCGCCGTGCTCATGTTGATGACATCCGCTCCCCACAGGCGAAACATGTTAGATTCCGCACGGGTGGAGAATCGAGGACCCTCGATTGTCACCACAGTCCCCCTTGGGTGGTGCGGGTAGTTAAATTTTTCACATGATGCGATCAGCCGCCCCCGCAGATCGGCATCAAAGGGGTCGGCCATGGGGGTGTGCACGGGGGTGTGGGGGGCAAATTTTTCATGAAACGAGATGGGCCGGTGCCGGGTGAAATCGATGAACTGGTCCAGCACCACCAGGTCTCCCCGCCCGATTTCCTGTCGCAGGGACCCCACGGCCGTGGTGGCCAGGATGGCGGTGCAGCCCAGCTCCTTGAGGGCATGAATCTTGGCCCGGAAATTCACGAAGGTGGGCGGCGTGATGTGCTCGCGCCCGTGGCGGGCCACCAGATACACCTGCTTGCCGGCGATGGTGCCACGTTTGACCGGTGAAGTGGGCGACCCGTACGGGGTGGAGACGAAAAGATCACTGGGATTGTCCAGGATATTCGGATTGTCCAGGCCGCTGCCGCCGATGATGCCGATGACTGGCATGGTCGTCCCCCTGCAAAAATGATAGGTTGAAGGAAGATGGTGCCGGGAGCCTGCCCAAGGTAGTCTCGGGCGTCAAGAAGGAACGTTCCCGGCGGGGCGCCCCGCTTGACGCCGCGGCGACACCCTGTTAGCGCAGCGCCTTCCAGCGCGGACAGCGTCTGCGGAGGGTGTGTATGGTCAGCATATTTGATGTGTACTTTGCGTACACCGCCTGTGTGGGATGCCTGGATTTCCTGGCCCGCCTCTACCTGTATCAGCGTGCCGGCCTGTCGTTTCGGGTACTGCCGAGTGTTCGCGTATCGTTCTGGCGGGACGTGCCCATCCGTGTCACGGTCCTGCCCTGCGACCGCCCCGCCGACGTAGTGGCCGTGCACCAGCTATGCCTGTTTCTGGAAACATTGTTTTCCCTGCTGTTCATCATGACCCTCATCGCAGCCAGCTTGTAAAAATGAAAACGCCCAGCTGCACAGCAACCGGGCGAATGCGCAGGGACGAAAGACTGGCGCCGGCGGCTACAGGCTCAGCAGGGCGTCGTAATTCATGCCGATGGATTGCATTTTACCGGGCCCTTCCAGGAAGGACAATTCCACCAGAAAACCCATGCCCACCACCTCGGCCTTGGCCTCACGGGCCAGCTGCACCAGCCCGCCAGCCGTGCCGCCGGTGGCCAGCAGGTCGTCAATGAGCAGCACTTTTTCGCCCGGGGCCACGGCATCCTCATGCATGGAAAGGGTATCCATGCCATATTCCAGGGAATAGGTGACGCTGCGGGTTTTGTAGGGCAACTTGCCAGGCTTGCGCACGGGCACAAAGCCGATGCCCATGGCGTAGGCCAGTGGGGCGCCGAAGATGAATCCCCGCGCCTCTGCGGCCATGATCTTGGTGGCGCCGGCATTGCGGAACCGCTCTGCCATGGTGTCTATGGTGTGCCGAAAGGCCTTGGGGTCAGCCATCAGCGGCGTGATGTCAAAAAAAAGGATACCCTGTTTGGGGAAATCCGGAATGTCGCGGATATACTCGCGCAAATTCATGTCGCCGCCTCCATTGAGGATTGATGATGCGAATCCGCGATGCAGTGGCCCCAGCTTGCTGCAATCGCGCCGTTTCTGTACTGGAACCCGCCCGACTTGTCAAAATGTCGCGGGTGGCGTAGGAATCCCCCGTTCACCATCCTGTTTGTAGGGTTGCATGCATCATTCTCCCCGTCATTGCGATCTCCTTCTTTTTGCAGGACATCTTGTCAGCCAGGACGATGCCCGCACCATCCATGCCGATGCCGGCCTGGCCGTGCAGGATGGTCTGGTAGCGGCCGTGGGGCCCCGGCACGTGTTGGAGCAGGACTGGACCGCCAACCGCCGCCTGGAGTTTCCCGAAGGCGTGATCTTTCCGGGCTTCATCAACGGCCACACCCACGCGGCCATGAGCTGGTTCCGAGGCTTGGCCGACGACCTGCCCCTCATGGACTGGCTGCAGCGACACATCTTCCCCGCGGAACAGCGCCACACCCCGCGCACCGTGGAACTGGGCTCCCTGCTCTCCTGTGCCGAAATGCTGGCCGCCGGCATCACCTGCTTTGCAGACATGCACTTCTGGGCCGATGCCGTGGCCCGGGCCGCGCACACCGCCGGCATGCGCGCCATGCTGGGCGAGGCGATTTTCGGATTCCCCACCCCGGCGTCTCCCACGGTCAAGGTGGCCCTGGAACGCGCCCATACCCTGCGGGAAGCCCTGCAGGGCGATGCGCGGCGCCGGATCTGTGTGGCGCCCCACAGCGTGTACACCACCACCCCAGCCATGCTCACCCACGCCGCGGCCCTGAGCGACATGTGGGAATGCCCCATCTGCATCCATGCCGCGGAATCCGCCGCGGAAACCGCCCAGAGCCTGTCCCAGCACGGCCGCCGACCCCTGGAACATCTGGACGCCCTGGGCCTGTTGGGTCCGCGCACCGTGCTGGCCCATGGCGTGGACCTCCTGCCCCGGGAAATCGAGCTGCTGGCCGAGCGGGGTGTCAGTGTCATTCACAATCCGCGCAGCAACATGAAGCTCGCTTCCGGCGTGGCTCCCGTGCCGGCGCTCCTGGCCGCCGGCGTGGCCGTGGGCCTGGGCACGGATGGTCCCGCCAGCAACAACCAATTGAATCTGTTTGCCGAAATGCACGCCTGCGCCCTGCTCCACAAGGGCGTGCACAAGCAGGCCGACCTGCTGCCCGCCCAGGCCGTGCTGGACATGGCCACCCGCCACGCCGCCGATGCCCTGCACTGGCCCACCCTGGGCCGGCTGGTGGTGGGAGGCCCGGCAGATTTGGCCGTGGTGGACGGCTCCTTGCCGCATTTGCAGCCCATGGCGGACCCCGTCGCCCATGCCGCATACAGCATGCATGGCGGGGAAGTGGTCCTGACCATGGTGGCCGGCGAAATCCTGTACCAGGATGGCCGCCACACCCGATTCGACCTGGACGCCCTGCGTCGGGAAATGCAAGACTGCCGGCTCTCCGCAGACGTCCGGCCCGGAGCCGCCGCATGAATGCCCCCGCGTCCCCCCCTGCCTGGCCCCTGCACATGCCGTGCGACACGGTGATTGAAGCCGGCCTGCTGGTGACCCAGGACGACCGCCGGCGTGTGCTGGCGGATCAGGCCCTGGTTATCCACGGGGGCGTGATCCAGAAAATCCTGCCCCTGGCCGACGCGGCCGACCTGCGCTGCGGCAGACGCCTGGACCTGCGCCGCTGCATTGTGCTGCCTGGCCTGGTGAACGCCCACACCCATTCCCCCATGACCCTCTTTCGCGGCCTGGGGGATGACATGCCCCTCATGGACTGGCTCTCCCGGCGCATCTGGCCCCTGGAAGCCGGTCTCACCCGGGAGCTGGTGCACCTGGGCTCCCAATTGGCCTGCTGCGAAATGGCCTCCCTGGGAACCACCTGCTTCCAGGACATGTACATTTTTCAGGAATCCACGGCCGAGGCGGTGGAATCCTTCGGCCTCAAGGCCGTGCTGGCCGAGGGCATCCTCAATGTCCCCACCCGCAGCTACCAGACGCCCGAGGAGGCCTACGCCCGCATTGCCAACCTGCTGGCCGACTACGCCGGCCATCCGCGAATCCGCTTCGCCGTGGCGCCCCACACCGTCTACACCACGTCCGAAGCCATCCTGCGCCGGTCCTTTCAACTGGCCGAATCCTACGACCTGCCCTGGTGCATCCACTGTACCGAGGACGAGGCCGAGCTGGAGCGCGCCCAGGCGCTCTTCGGCATGCGTCCCGTGACCCTGCTGGAACGCCTGGGCTGCCTTTCCCCCCGGAGCGTCCTGGTGCACGGCGTGCTCCTGACCGAGGGAGAACTGCAGACCCTGGCCCGGGCCGGGGCCTCCCTGGTGCACTGCCCTCGTTCCAATGCCAAGCTGGCGTCGGGTCTGGCCCCCGTGGCCGCCTGCCTGGAGGCCGGGGTGCGCGCGGCCCTGGGCACCGACGGTGCCGCCAGTTCCAACTCATTGAACATGTTCGAAGAGATGGGCATGGCCGCCCTCATGGCCAAGGTGCGCCAGGGCGACCCCACCGTGCTGCCGGCCCAGGCCGTGCTGGACATGGCCACCACCCACGCCGCCCGGGCCCTGGGCTGGCAGGAGCTGGGGCGCGTGACCGAAGGCGGCCCGGCGGACCTCACCGCCGTGTCCCTGGATGTCCCCCGCCACACCCCGTGCCCCAATCCCGTCTCGCACCTGGTGTATGCCTGCCAGGGCGCAGGCGTGGTCTTGACCATGGTGGACGGGCATGTGGTGTACGAGGCCGGCTGCTTCCCCACCGTGGACTACGACGGCCTGCGCCACGCGGTGCGGGAGGCCCTTGCCTGGGCCCGCTCCCGTCTGGATACCATTTCTGCTTGACAATTCCCCGATTCTGGAGCATTTGTCCTTTTTTTTGAGAATTAAGCTTCTCCAAGGAGATTCCCATGGCTGCTGCCACCACCGCCCTGTCCAACGCCATCAAGACTGACGAA
The DNA here is from genome assembly GCA_020217165.1 of Desulfovibrio sp. Classification (GTDB taxonomy): domain Bacteria; phylum Desulfobacterota; class Desulfovibrionia; order Desulfovibrionales; family Desulfovibrionaceae; genus Megalodesulfovibrio. The sequence continues at coordinate 11,726 of JAIWOE010000050.1, forward strand.
GGCGTGTTCCTGAACGGCGTGCTCATGGAGCCCATCATCGACAAATGCGAAGGCTGCGAGCGTTCCAAGGACGTCGAGGGCGTGCACATCTGCACCAGCTACCCCCTGCCTGCGTCCAAGTGGCGCCTGGGTGCGTGCAACTTTGCCACCCACGTCAAGGCCACCGTGGACAAGAGCGGCAAGGTCAAGATCAACCCCCTCAAGGCCTCCAAGCGCGCCGCCCGCGGCCGGTAACACACGGTCACGGAGAGCGCCTGCATGTCCATGCTTCAAGACGTGTTTTCCCGGCTGGAAGGCTACGCCTCGGCCGTGGTGTCGCTGCAGCAGTCCCTGGTCGCCATTCCTGCCCTTGGGCCGGACAATGGTGGCCAGGGCGAGCTGGACAAGGCGCTCTATCTGACGGAGTACCTCAAGGGCCTGGGCTTTGCCGAGGTCCTGCGCGTGGACGCTCCCGACGCCCGCGTGGCCTCGGGAGTGCGGCCCAATCTAGTGGCCGTGATCCCCGGCCAGCGCACGGACAAGACCTTCTGGGTCATCTCCCACACCGACGTGGTGCCCGCCGGCGACCTCTCCCTTTGGAAGACCGATCCCTTTACCCTGCACGTGGACGGCGACACCTTGACCGGCCGCGGTGTGGAGGACAATCACCAGGGCATCGTCTCTTCCCTCATGCTCGCCAAGGCGCTGCTGGAGTCCAACGCCGTGCCGCCGGTGAATTTCGGCGTCATCCTGGTGGCGGACGAGGAAACCGGCAGCCAGTACGGCCTGGAATACGTCCTGCAGGCCCGGCCGGACCTCTTCCGTCCCGACGATCTTTTCCTGGCCCCGGACTTCGGCAATGCCGAGTCCACCATGCTGGAAGTGGCGGAAAAGTGCATCCTCTGGCTCAAGATCACTGTGGTGGGCAAGCAATGCCACGCCTCCACGCCGTACCAGGGCCGCAACACCCTGGTGGCCACGGCGGACCTGATCATGCGCCTGCAGGAGCTGTATACCCAGTTCCCGGATGAGGATCCCCTGTTCAATCCGGCCCACTCCACCTTTGAGCCCACGCGCAAGGAAGAGAATGTCCCCAATGTGAACACCGTGCCCGGGTACGACGTGTTCTATGTGGACTGCCGGGTGCTGCCGTCCTACTCCCCCGACGAGGTGCTTGCCAGCGTACGGGCCATGGCGGACGTGGTGGAGCAGGCCCGCGGCGTGAAAATCGCCATCGATATCGTGCAGCGCACCGAGGCTGCCCCGCCCACCAGCCCGGACAGCGAAATCGTCGTCCGCCTCACGGCCGGCATTCAGGCCGTGTATGGCACCCAGGCCGTGCCCACGGGCATTGGTGGCGGCACTGTGGCGTCGTTCCTGCGTCGCCGCGGTCATCCCTGCGCCGTGTGGGCCACCTGCGTGCACAACGCCCATCAGCCCAACGAATCTTCCAGCATCTCCACCCAGCTGGGGGATGCCAAGGTCATGGCGCACGTCCTGGCCCACACCGCCTGATCCCGCGGGGTTCCTTCCCCATGGCCGTACCGCGTGCGCTTCCCCCCCGGTTCGACGTCATTGTCGTCGGCGCCGGCCATGCCGGTTGTGAGGCGGCCATGGCCACGGCCCGTCTGGGCCTGGATACCCTGCTGCTGACGAGCAACATCGACCGCATCGGGCACCTGTCGTGCAATCCGGCCATCGGCGGCCTGGCCAAGGGCCACATGGTCAAGGAAATCGATGCCCTGGGCGGCATGATGGGCCACTGGGCCGATGCCGCGGGCATTCAGTTCCGCACTCTGAACACCAGCAAAGGCCCCGCCGTGCGCGCCACCCGGGCCCAGATAGACCGCGACGCCTACATGCGCGTGGTCAAGCGCTCCATTTTCGCCCAGGACCGCCTGTGGGTCATCCAGGACATGGCCGAGACCCTGTGCCTGGACGCTGGCGCCGTGGCTGGTGTGCGCACGGCCTGCGGCCAGGACTTCCCGGCCCGGGCCGTGTTGCTGACCACCGGCACCTTCCTGCAGGGCACCATCCACGTGGGCCTGACCAATTTTCCCGGCGGCCGGCTGGGGGATGCGCCGGCGGCCGGGCTTTCCGCAAGCCTGCGCGGCCTGGGTCTGGAACTGGGCCGGCTCAAAACCGGCACCACCCCGCGCCTGCTCAAGGATTCCTGCGACTTCGGCAAGATGGACCCACAGCCCGGGGATGATCCGCCCCAGCCCTTCAGCTTCATGTCCACGGGGGTCCCCCTGCCCCAGGTGCCCTGTCACATGACCTGGACCAACGAGGCCACCCACGCTGCCATCCGCGAGGGGTTCGACCGCTCGCCCATGTTCACCGGCGTCATCCAGGGTCGCGGGGCGCGGTACTGCCCGTCCATTGAAGACAAGGTGGCCCGCTTTCCAGACAAGGACCGGCATCAGATTTTCGTGGAGCCCGAGGGGCTGGAATCCCCCGAAGTCTATCCCAACGGCATCCCCACCAGCTTGCCCTTGGACGTGCAGCAGAAGCTGCTTTCCACGGTGCCGGGGCTGGAGCGGGCCGTGATCATGCGGCCGGGGTACGCCATCGAATACGATTTCGTCTTCCCCACCCAATGCGCCCCCACCCTGGAAGTGAAAACCGTCCCCGGCCCCTGGACCGCCGGGCCGCCCCCTGGCACCTCCGGCTACGAGGAGGCCGCCGCCCAGGGCCTGTGGGCCGCCCTGAACATTTTCTGCCGCCTGACCGGCCGGCCACCTTTCCTGCCCGGGCGCGATGCAGCCTACATGGCCGTTCTGGTGGACGACCTGACCACCCAGGGCACCACCGAGCCCTATCGCATGTTCACCTCCCGCGCCGAACACCGCCTGCTGCTGCGGGAGGCCAACGCCGACTCCCGTCTTACCCCCCTGGGCCGCGAACTGGGTCTGGTGGATGAGGCGCGCTGGGCAGCATTCTCCGAAAAGGCCGCCATGATCCGGGAACTGCTGGAGGCCCTGGCCCAGGTGCAAATCCGGCCCGACGCCGCCACCCGCGAAGTACTGCAGGCCATGGGCGCCCACGTGCCGGCCAAGGCCGTGACCCTGGCGGAGCTGGTACGCCAGCCCGAACTGCGCCTGGCAGACTGCGCGCCCCTGTGGCCCCGCATTGCGGACTGCCTTCGCCAACGCCCCGACGCCGTGCAGGAAGCGGAAACCATTTGCAAATACGAAGGCTACCTCAAGCGCCAGGCCCAGCTGGCGGCGCAATCCCAGGGCCTGGAAGGGAAAATGTTGCCGCCAACCCTGGACTATCAGGGTATTCCCGGCCTTTCCCGTGAGGTGATGGAAAAACTCGCCGCCATCCGCCCCCGCACCCTGGGGCAGGCGGCGCGCATTTCCGGCGTGACGCCGGCGGCCATCGCCTGTCTGGAAGTGCATCTGAAAAAACTGGAGCGTGCCGCGGCAACGAACAAACCGTAAGGCATTTTCCTTGCATGGATTATTGCAACAGGGCAGAATCAGCCGAGCCTTGAACCGGCCCCGCGGCCCAGGCCGCGAACCTGCACGATGCATTGACCTTCACTGGATTATTCATGCTCAGGCCCCTTGCCGCCAGTTTTGACCGCAACTTTCTGGAGACCGTGCAGAATTCCTTCTTCACGAGTCTGGACCGCTTCATTGAGGCCCTGCCCTTTTTCCTGGGCATGCTGGCCGTGCTGGTGGCCTTGGCGGTCTGCGTCGGCCTGTTCAATTTCATCCGCCGACGCCTGCGCGGCCAGCCCCCCCCCGTGGGGCTCATTGCCGATGCGAAGGAAATCCGGGCCCTGCTGGATCAGGCCCTCGTGGAGCGCAGCCGCATGGATGTGAAATTCCTGCCGGCGGACGGGTCCCGCAAATCCATGCCCTGCTCCCTGGTGGACATGTCCGGCAATACCCTCACCCTGGATCCCCCCTCCTTTGTGGAAGCACGGCCGGACTGGATGGGCCGGCAGGTGCAGTGCTTTTTCCGGCTCAACACCGCCAAGGGGCAGACCCTCTTTTACACTTTCGAAACCACCATCCTCGGGGTGGACGCCCGCGGGGACCGCACGGCCCGGCTCCTCGCCGCCGTGCCCCCGGTGATGCGGCTGGAGCAAAAGCGCTCCTTTTTACGCATCGACCCCCCCCAACAGTATTTTCTGGGCCTGGCCCTGTGGCGGGACCGCTGGGAGCCCTCCACCCTCCCTCCCTCGAATATCAAGGAATGGGGCCGGCCGCCCCTGGTGTTCATGCCGGACAAGTCCCGCAACCCCGTCATGGTGTCCAACATTTCCGCCTCGGGCCTGCGCCTGTCCGTGCGGCCGGACGCCGCCAAGGAGGTGAACCTTGCCCCCCAGGTTGGCAGCAGGGTGCTGATTCTGCTGGATTTGTACGATCCCGACACCGAACGCAAGAGGCGATTTTGGCTGCGGTGCCGCATCCAGAACCTGCATGAAGACTTCAACACCCACAATCTGGAGCTCGGCATGCAGATCATCGCCTCTGGCCGGCCCATCCTTGAGGAAATCCCGTACGAGCTCGCCTGGCAGGCCGTGGGTGAAGACGGCGTGGAGCCCCTGGCCGCCTGGGTCATGCGCCGCCACTTGGAATTGTACCGGGAAAAAGGTATGGAGCAATAGGACGCAATTTCTGCCAACAAGGTGTTGCCTTGCGTGCATTCTGCCTCTATGTATGCACGAGAAGCACATGCAGTTCCAACCGCATGCCCCCAGGGCATGATTGCGCACCCAATGCCGCATGCATCCCTTTTCGACTGGCCCTGCCCACTGCGCCACCCCGTGGCCCTGCCGCCGCATCCGCGGGGCCGGCATGAGGTGGCAGGCGTGCGCCCGGGCCTGGTCCCACCGCAACCAGGAGCTTGACGTTGGACGAGGAGAGCGGGCTTTGGCCCTTCCTGAGCCGGCTGTTCGGCGCGAAGAATGGACACACCATTGAAAAGCGCATTGAAGAGGCCGCCCAGGAAGGCGAACTGAAAGCCGACGAAATGGTCATGTTGCTCAATGTCTTGCGCCTTGGCCGCAAGCAGGTGTTCGACATCATGATTCCGCGCACGGACATCGTCTGTGCCGAAATCGACGACACCTTGAGCGAAGTCATGCAGAAAATCGTCACTTCGGGGCATTCCCGTATCCCTATTTACAAGGAGAATCGGGACAACATCGTGGGCATCCTGTACGCCAAGGATCTGCTCAAGGTGCTTTCCGACGAGGCCGAAGGCCCGTGCTCCGGAACGCCTCCCCGGTTGCAAGACTGCATGCGGGAACCCTTTTTTGTGCCGGAAACCAAAAATGTGAAGGAACTCATCCAGGAATTTCGCTCCCGCAAGATTCATCTGGCCATTGCCCTGGATGAATATGCGGGCACCTCCGGCCTGGTGACCCTGGAAGACCTGCTGGAAGAAATCGTGGGTGAGATCGAAGACGAATACGACGCCCCCCGCCCCGATGAGGTGCAACCCCTCGGCGAACAACGGTATCTGGTCTCGGGCCGCACCATGCTGGAAGACCTGGCCCAGGAAACCGGCCTGGAGCTGGAATCCGAACAGGTGGAAACCGTGGGCGGCTACCTGAGCGAGCTGGCCGGCCGTGTGCCCCGGCAAGGCGAGGTCTTTCGCGTGCAGGGCTGGCGCTTTGAAGTCAAGGAAGCAGATGCCAAACAAGTGCGCATCACCCTGCTTTCCTTGGATGACGGCAGCCAGGACGCCGCCCTGCCCCTGGTGCGTTCCGGCCACGCCGATGGTGTCCGGCATCGCAACGAATAACGTGGCAGTACCCTGATCCATGATCTACCATTCCCTGCTGGTCCTTTTGGGGAGCTTCTTCGGCTTCGCCAACCCCATTGAGCAATTTCCGCCGGCAGCCCTGCTGGTGCCCGGCGGCTTGTACCTGCTGGGTCTCGGGGCGCAATCCCCGGGGCAGGCCATGCGGCGCGGCTGGGTGGCGGGCGGGTTGGGCGCCGGGGCCTCCCTGTACTGGGTGGCCGTGCCAGTGCACGACTTTGCCTATGTGCCCTGGGCCCTGGCCGCACCGTGCGCCGTGCTCTTGGGCATGACCCTGGGGTTTTTCAGCGGGCTGTATTCCATGGCCTGTCAGCATGTGTCCCGCCGCCTGCCCCTGTTGCCGGCGGCCTTGTTCGCCGGCATGGTCTGGGGGTTGCTGGAAGCGGCCAAGGGCCACGCCCTGACGGGATTTCCCTGGCTGGTCCTGCCGGCGGCGTTTGCCCCCTGGCCCCTGCTCATCCAGGGGCTCTCCACCGTGGGCAGCTGGGGGTTGGCCGGGGTGCTGGCCATGGCCGCCGCAAGCTGGGCCCACGGGCGCTGGCTCAAGCATGGCGTGGGGGCCTCGGCCCTGCCGGGGGCATTCCTGGGCCTGGTGGTGATGGCCGCCCTGTTTCTGCACGGCGTGGCCGTGCTGCAGGAGCCGCAAACCAGCGACGGCACGGCCCTGGTGGCCGTGGTGCAGGGCAACGTGGACCAGAGTGTCAAATGGAACGAAGCCTACCAGCAGGAAACCATCGACCGCTACGTCTCCCTGTCCCGATCCCTGGTCACCCAGCATGCGCAAACACCCCCCAAGGTGTTGGTGTGGCCGGAAACCTCCATGCCCTTTTATTTCCAGGAACCAGGGGACGCATCCCAGCAGGTCCGGTCCCTGGCGGCGGACCTGGGCGTGCCCGTGCTCCTGGGTGCACCGGGGTATGACCGGGATCTGGATTCCAACCAGTACCGATTCTTCAATCGGGCCTATCTCCTGGGGGCGGATGGAGCCATCCAGTCCTATTACGAAAAAGAACATCTGGTGCCTTTCGGGGAGTACATCCCTTTTGGCAAGCATCTGACCTTTCTGAAAAAACTCGTGGAAGGGCCGGGGGATTTCACTCCAGGCGTGCAGGTGGCGCCCCTCAGCCTGGGGCACCTCTCCATGGGGGTGCTCATCTGCTACGAAACCATTTTCCCCGAACTGGCCCAAAAGCGCGTGGCCCAAGGCGCCAACGTATTGGTAAACCTGTCCAACGACGCCTGGTTCGGCAAAACCGCCGCCCCCACCCAGCACCTGCACCTGGCCGTGTTACGCGCCGTGGAACAGCGTCGCAGCGTGGTGCGCGCCACGAATACGGGCATCAGCGCCGTGATCCGGCCCACGGGGGTCATCCGCACTCCCACTCGCCTGTTCGAGACCACCGTCTTTGCCGTGGAAACGGAACTCATGGCCTCCCACACGCTGTTTCACAGGTGGCACAATGCCATCTTGCCGGTCATGGCCGGATTGAGTATCATTTGTTATCTGTGGTCGCGCATCGCTCCCTGCAGGACTCCCTCCAAGGGCGCCCACTACAGCTGATGCGCTTCATGCCGTGTGTTTGCTCACCTTCATCCATCGAAATATCCCATGTTGCAATTGTCCGATTTGAAGATTCAGGCTGCACCCTTGCAGACCCAGTACGACTCCCTCTGGAGGCGTCTTTGACCTGGAGGCAGCCAAAACCCGCCTGCAGACCATTGAAGACGAACTTGCCAAGCCGGAATCCTGGAGCAATCCCGAACGCATGACCCCCCTGCTGCAGGAAAAGCGGCAGAAGAGCGAGCAGGTGGCCCGCTGGGAGGCCCTGCAGGCCGCCCGGGCCGAACTGGACCAGTGGCTGGAATTTGCCGCGGCCGAAGAATCCCAGGATGTGCTGGAGCAGCTGCACGCCCAGCTGGAGGTGCTGGCCGCCACCCTGCAGGAAGTGGAGATGGATCTCCTGCTTTCCAATGCCGTGGACAAGTGCGACGTCATCCTGGAAATCCATTCCGGCGCCGGCGGCACCGAAGCCCAGGACTGGGCGGAAATGCTCCTGCGCATGTACCGCCGCTGGGCGGAGCGTCACGACATGCAGACGAGCCTGCTGGACTACCAGGAGGGCGAAGAAGCCGGCCTGAAGAGCGCCACCCTGGAAATCAGAGGACCCAATGCCTACGGCTTGCTCAAGGGCGAAACCGGCATCCACCGCCTCATCCGCATCTCCCCCTTTGACAGCTCCGGCCGTCGGCACACCTCCTTTGCCTCCGTGTCTGTCTATCCTGACGTCAACGACGAGATT
>JAIWOE010000325.1 GCA_020217165.1 Desulfovibrio sp.
CATCCCCGGCGGCGCGGGCCAGGCCGCGCGCCCGGCGCCACAGGCCGTCGGCTGGTGTGGCGGCCGTGGGCATGGGGGCGAGGAAGTTGTCCAGATATGCCAGGAACCGGTCCTTGTTGACGTGCCGGTCCAGGTTCGTTTTGGACTTGTAAAATTGATACCCGATACCATACAAGGTATGGGCCAGGGTTTTTGGATTCGAGTACACCCCCACGGCCTGGCTGCGGCCGGCCTTGAGGCCCTGGAAAAACTCCGCCAGGGTCTCGGGGCCTTCTATCTGGGTAAAGGTCCGGGCCACGTGCAGGCCGCTGTGGTCGTCGGATCCTCCCACCAGATGCTTGTGCCAGGGGGCGCGATCCGCGGCATCGTAGTACGGGTCCAGGTTGTGGGCGTTGGCCAGTTCTTCCAGCAGGGTCGGGGTGAGCAGGGCCAGGATGGCCTTGACGCTGTTGTTCTGCATGCCATCGCGGGTGCCATTGACCTCAAAGGTCTTGAACAGCACCAGCAGCTTTTCCAGGTGGGCGAGGGTCAATCGATCGTTGACCGCATACAGGGGGTGCGCCAGGGCGTGGGCGATGCCCGCGGCGCGCAGGTAGGCCGTCAGCTCATAGATGTTGCGCCGGACCTTCTGGATGTCTTCGTGCTGAGGTTCGGTGATGTCCCAGGCCAGCACGTGGACCTTGCAGCCATCCTCGGGAAAATGTGCGGTGATTTCCTCGCTCAAGAAGGTCCCCGGCAGGTGGGCAATGGCCAGGCTGCCAGCCAAGGTGTTGTGGTCCGTCACGGTCACCATGTCCATGCCGCGCAGCTTGCACAGATGGTGCACCGTGGCGGGGTCCACAAAGCTCTCCGGCGCACCCAGCTTACGCAAGGCCCACTGGGAGGGGCGGTCCGAGTATTTGGAATGGACGTGCAAATCAATTTTCATGGGCAGGCTCCGGGGAGGATCTGGCAGGGTCGGCGTGCCTCGCCATGCATGCAATAGGCCCAGCCCGTGGCGAATCGATGACGAATACCACCCGTTTTGGTGACGTCTTGGCGGTTGCATGACTTCTTCGGCCTGGAACGGCGCGTGGCCATGCATTGTCAGTCCGTCGATACAGGGGCGACACCAAGGCGACACCGGGGCGACACGCTCCCGTCACCAACGGATGCCACAAAGGGGGACGATCCGTTTCATCCACACCGATCCTGCGCCGTTATGGAGGCCTCCCATGTTCGCTGCCACGCGCCGAGTCCTGTCCCTGGCCCTGATGCTCCTGCTGTGCCTGGGCCTGCCCGTCCTGGCCCAGGCCGAGGAAATCCTGGTCTACACCGCCCTGGAAGACGACGAAATCCCCGGATATCTGGAAGACTTCAAGGCCAAACACCCGGACATCACCGTGAAGATCGTGCGTGACTCCACGGGGGTCATCACGGCCAAATTCCTGGCAGAAAAAGATAATCCCCAGGCAGACGTGGTCTGGGGCACCGCCGCCACCTCCCTGATGCTGGCCAAGCAGGCCGGCCTCTTGGAGCCCTACGCCCCCAAAGACCTGGACAAGGTGCGTCCCACCATGCGCGACGCCGCCACCCCGCCCTCCTGGGTGGGCATCAAGGCCTGGATGACCGGCTTCTGCGTGAACACCGTCGAAGCCGAGGCCAAAAAGCTGCCCATGCCCACGAGCTTTGCCGACCTGATCAAGCCCGAATACAAGGGCCTGCTGGTCATGCCCAACCCGGCCTCCTCGGGCACGGGCTTTCTGACCGTCTCCGCCATCCTGCAGCTCAAGGGCGAGGAGGAAGGCTGGAAGTACCTGGACGCCCTGCATGAAAACATGGCCCAGTACACCCACTCCGGCTCCAAGCCCTGCAAGATGGCTGGCGCCGGCGAAACCGTCATCGGCCTATCCTTTGGCTACCGCGGCATTGTGCAGAAGCAGAAGGGCGAGCCCGTGGAGACCGTGTTCCCCGCCGAAGGGTCTGGCTGGGACGTGGAAGCCAACGCCCTGGTGAAGAAAAAGGACATCAAGCCCGCGGCCAAAACCTTTCTGGATTGGGCCATCTCCGAAAGCGTCATGGGCCTGTACGGCAAGGTTTACCCCGTGACGGCCTATCCGTCGGGCCAGCCCATCCCCGCCGGCTACCCCGCCGAACCGGAAAAACAGATGATCAAGAACGACTTTGACTGGGCCGCCAAGAACCGCGACCGCATCCTTGCCGAGTGGACCAAGCGCTACGACGGCAAGAGCGAAGCCAAGAAGTAGCACCTCCCTGCCCCCGCTGCGGCGTTGCGCCTACCCCATACGGCATGGCCAGCCCCGCGGCGGGGGCTTCCCCTTGCAAGGAGATCCCCGTGGACCAATCCGCCTATCTGCGCGCGCAGGGCATCACCAAACGGTTCGGCGCCTTCACGGCGCTGCAGGACGTGAGCTTCGCCGCGGCCCGGGGCGAGTTTTTGTCCATCCTCGGCCCCAGCGGCTGCGGCAAAACCACCCTGCTGCGGGTGGTGGCTGGCCTGGAACGCCAGGATCAGGGCAGGATCATGGTGGAAAATCGGGATGTCTCCGCCCTGCCCGTCTCCCGGCGGCGGGTGGGCATCGTCTTTCAGTCCTACGCCTTGTTCCCCAACCTCACGGCCGCGGAAAACGTGGGCTATGGGTTGAAGAACCGTCGCATGGACCGCGGGGCCCTGACCCGCCGCGTGCAGGAACTGCTGGATCTGGTGGGCATGCCCGGCATGGGCCGCAAGTACCCGGCCCAGCTCTCCGGCGGCCAGCAGCAGCGCGTGGCCCTGGCGCGGGCCATGGCCTTGTCCCCCGACCTGCTGCTCCTGGACGAACCCCTCTCCGCCCTGGACGCCAAGGTGCGGGTGATGCTGCGCAGTGAGATCCGCCAGCTGCAGACCCGCCTGGGCGTGACCACCATCATGGTCACCCACGACCAGG
>JAIWOE010000051.1 GCA_020217165.1 Desulfovibrio sp.
GACCCCCCCCAGCACCGCCAATGCCACCAGCAATGCCATGGCAGCCCCTCCGGGCCCCGAACCAGCCACGCCGCCGCCGGCCACGCCCAACAAGCCCAAGCCGGAAGCAGCCAAGCCGGGAACGCTAAAGCCGGCGCCGTCGGCGCCTGCCCCAGTCGCGCCCATCACCCCCGTCCCCATCCCGGCAGATGCCTACCCGCCACCGGAATAGCCCCCACACCCCAAACAAGGCGAGGACCCCGCCACCGCGGAACGTCCTCGCCTTGTTCGTGGCATTCGTCTGGTGAAGACGCCCGAAGGGCTTGCCTCAGCAGCTGCCCGTCAGGGGGCAGACATGGGCATCCTTGACGATGCGCAAGCAGGCCGCGGCCTTGTTCAGGGTATACAGGTGCACGCCGGGGGCCCCGCCCTGCAGCAGGCCGAGCACCTGATCCCGGGCATGGGCAATGCCCACGTCGGGCACGGCCGTGGCCGACTCGCCGCGCTCCTTGGCTGCCTGATCCATGGCGTCCGCCGCTTCCAGCGCAGCCAGGTATTCCGGCGCTATGGAGGCCCCGCACATGGCAGCCATGCGCTGCACCGAGGCCATGGACAGGACAGGCAGTACGCCAGGCAGAATCGGGATGGCGATGCCCAGGGCCCGGACCTGCTGTACGTACTCGAAATACAGCGCATTATCAAAAAAGAGCTGGGTGACGATAAAATCTGCGCCCGCGTCCACCTTGGTTTTCAGGGCCGCCAGATCCGCCGCCATGGTGGGGGCTTCGGGATGTTTTTCCGGATACCCGGCCACCCCCACGCACATGCCCGGATGGCGGGCCTTGATGAAGGCGACCAGGTCGCTGGCGTAGCGGAACCGGGCATCACTGGGAATGAAATTCGTCTCCCCCTTGGGTGGATCACCACGCAGGGCCAGAATGTTCCGCACGCCGGCCGCGGCCAGGGCGTCCAGGTATTCGCCCAGGGCCTGCTCCTCGGCGCCCACGCAGGTCAGGTGGGCCATGGGCACCAGCCCGTGGGCGCCCTTGAGGGCCGCCACCAGATCCAGGGTCCGGTCGCGAGTGGAACCGCCGGCGCCATAGGTCACGGAGACGAACAGGGGTCGCAGGGACTTGAGCCGTTCCACTTCCTCAAAAAATTCCGGCCACTTTTCCTGCTCCTTGGGAGGGAAGAACTCCAGGGAGACAAACTGCCCCTTGGCCATCAATTCGATAATCCGCATGATCACTCCTTCCCTTGGTGCCGCACGACGTGCAGCCGCGCGGTCTCAGCGCAAATAAGTTCAAGCACATCCTGATCGGCGGGCAGGAACGGCAGGGCCTTGGCGGCCTGGCCGTCGCACCAGGCGAAGGCCTGTCCATCGTGGGGATGCAGCGTGCCGGCCCAGTGGTCCACATGAAAAAAATGGACGGCCACATGGGCATGGGGATACTCGTGGGTGGTGGCATGAAACGGGACGCAGGACAAGACCTCCACCCCAAGTTCCTCGCGCAGTTCCCGGGCTAGGGCCTGCTCCAGGGTTTCCCCCGGCTCCACCTTGCCACCGGGGAACTCCCACCAGCCGGCCATGGGCTTGCCAGCGGGGCGCTCCACGGCCAGGAACCGGCCCGCCTGCCAGAGCACGCCGGCGGCCACGTCCACCACCGGCGGGGCGGCATGGTGCATGGGGGGGTGGACGGCCATGGGAAGACTCAACGGGTGGATGCGCCCTGCTCGCCCAGGGTGGCCCTGCCGGGCCGGGCCAGGACGGGCCAGGCTTCCAATCGGCCATCGGTGTGGATCACGGTCAACTGTTCCGTCAGGTTGGCCACACTGCAGGCGTGGGCCGGCAGAATGCGCACCTGCTCTCCCACCCGCGGGCCAATGCCGTGATGCACCATGAAGGCATGTTCTTCGGAAAGTTTGACAATGGGATAGCCGTCGGCATCACCGGGGCTTTCGAGTCGCAGGGGGAAGGCCAAGCCATGGCGGGGCAGGTCGGCATCGGCATCGGCATCGGCCGGCAGAATCATCCCGTGGGGACCAGCGTCGGAAGAAAGGGTCTTGGAGCCGGCGTCCAGGATGCAGTATTTCCAGTTGCGGCTCACCACCGTGGCCAGCACCCAGAGGGCGGGATCATCCAGGGTGGCCAGGCCCAGGCGCACGGCCTGCAGATCCAAAAAGACGTAATTGCCGGGACGGAGTTCCTGCTGTCCGGGGAAGGACTCCGCCGCCAGCGCCGTGGGCGTGGCCCCCACACTGACCACCGGTGGCGGGAAGCCGGCGTCTTCCAGGCGCATTCTGGCCAGGGCCATCTTGAGGGTCTCATCGCCGGCAATGGCCGCCACCCCCTGCCGGTCGGCCGCAGCATAGGCATGGCCGGCGTGGGACAGGATGCCGGCAAGACGCAGTGCTGGAAAACGGGAGATGGCCTGGGCCAGCTCCACCAGCACGCCGGACTCCGGCGCCACACCGCAGCGTCCAAGTCCCACATCCACCTTGAGAAACACGCCCCAGCGCGAGTCTCCATGGGCATTGGCGGCGGAGCGCGGATGCCGGGCCGCAGCGTCGGCCAGGGCCGTGAGCACGGGCAGGCCATCGGCCACAAACTGCAGCTCGGCCCCCTGGGCGATGGCCAGGGCCATGCAGCGATCCAGCTTGGCGGACTGAGGCTGGGGATAGGCCATGGTCAGGGACGAGATGCCGGCCTGAAGGAAGGCGCATGCCTCCTCGACAGTGGCCACGGTGAGCCCCACGGCTCCGGCTGCCAGTTGCAGCCGGGCGACCTCCACGGACTTATGCGACTTGGCGTGGGGCCGCAGGGCCACGCCAAGGGCCGCGGCCTTGGCCTGCATGCGGTGGATATTGGCATCCAGACGCGCCCGATCCACCAGCACGGCGGGCGTTTCCAAACGGGCGGCAAGGGCGTTCCAGGCGATGGTCATGGCATGACGGCGGTAAGAAGAAGAGAGACCCCGGCCCGGTCACCGCAATGCCCGGGCCGGGGTTCGTACGACTTGGGGAAGCAGCGACTTCAGGACCGAACGATGGCTTCGGCGGGGCAGCTGTCGATGGCTTCTTCCACGCAATCCAGATCGGAATCAGGATTGATGACCATAGCCTTGTCGCCTTCTTCGTTCATTTCGAACACGTCGGGGCAGATTTCCACACACGCTTCGCAGGCCATGCAATCGTCATTGACTTCGATGGGCATTGTCCTCTCCTTACGCTAGGGGTGACCAAGTCAGGTTGTATGAGAGAGTGGCGGTTGCGGTTTGCATGTCTGGCAGTCGCCAGTCATTGCAACCTGTTCCAATCTTCCAAGACATAGCCGGTTGGAGAGGCCATAGCAAGGGGCCTCCCGCAAGGCAAGCGATTCCACTGAAAAAAAATTATGGTCCCATATCTGAAAGCGGCCCGGCCGAGACGGCATACAGCAGCCGCGCATCCTGGCGCAAACGCAGCACCGCCGCGGCTTCGTCATCAAAAAACGCGCCCACGCCACAGGCGCCCCAGCCCAGGGAGGTGGCGGCCAGGTAAGCCCGCTGGCCCAGCCTGCCAGCCGCCAGCCCCAGGGCCCGGTAGGCCCGCGCGCCCCAACGCGCCTCGCAATCCGCCAGGTCCGCCACCATGCACAGCTGCACGGCGGCACGCTGCATCCAGGTCTGCCCCAGGCAGGCCCGGGCCAGGGCCTCGTGCGGGGCGCCGGCCTGCAGCAGGCCCAAACTCCTGCGGTCCCGGTCCAAAACGTACACCCCGTCCTGCATGGTCTCTATCTGCCGGATTCCCAGGACCAGCACCACGTTGCGCGTCCCGCGGTCCTGCAGGCTGCGCTCGCACAACAGATGGCAGAAGGACTGGAACGTCGCCACAGGTACCGGCACGGCGGCAAAGCGGCGGTGGCTGCGCCGGCCGAGGATGGTCCGGGACACCGACGGCCACAGCCGATCGGCATGTACCGCCGAGGCCTCCGGCAGGGGGAGGGGGGCTCGCGGGGCATCCTCGAACAAGGCCTCCGGGGCAGGCGGCGGTGCGTCCTGCGGTCGTCCCAGAAAACGCATCTCGATAACACCGGCGCGGTGCACTCCCAGCAGCACAGGCCAGAGCCGCTCCACATGGGCACAGCGGCTGGCCTCCTGCACGGCCTCACGGTTGGCAAAGTCCCCCAGGGGGCCCACCGGTGCGGGCAGGGCGGCAAAATCATCCGGCGTATCGCCGGTAAAAAAGGGGATGGCCAGGAGACAGGCCTCGCGCTCGCCATCCACGCCGAGGAGGGCGTTCATGGCGTCGTCCTTGAAATCGCCGGCCCACATGGGGGCAAACCCTTCCAGCCACAGGCCCAGGAGCAGGTTTTCCGCCAGGTGTCCGGCGTCCAAAAGCAGGTAACGGTAGGCGCGCTCCCCGTATTTCCAGGCCGTCCGATGGAAGATGGTGGTGATGCAGACCACCGCGGCCAGCCTGGTGGAGCGGGTGGAGGAGTCCGGCAGGCCCGCGGCCATGGCGGCCACGCCCAGGGCATCGCCATGGCGCAACTGGGCCAGGCGGTGAGCATCGGGCTGATAATGCCAGAGTCCGGGAGCAATGCCGGCAGACTCCCAAACCGGTCCCAGGGCCAGGTACACCTCACAGGGGAACAACCCCCCGGCCGAGGCCCAGGTGCGGAAGTGGAACAGGCCGCCGCCGTGGGCGCCAGTGCGGGTGATGCCGCCGGCCAGCCCCAGCACATTCGAGAGGTGCTGGGCCGTGGGACGGCCCGCCAGGACAGGACTCCCCCGCAGGAGCATGGGCAGGGACTGCAGGGATTGCACGGACTGGGCCGTCGCAAAGGCACAGGGTGGCAAGGCCAGTTGCTGCGCCACCACGCCCTGAGGATACCGCTTGAACACCGTCGGCCGATGGGCCCAGTCCAGTTCCCTTCCGCCAAGGCGGTCGCGAACATGGGCAGTGGCCCGGTGGTAGTCCACGGCAGAGGTCATGCCGAATTCCCTCCCGATGCAGGCTTGCCCCGATGGCGGCTGGTGCGATACGAGGAAACCTGCCGGCTTGTTCCTATCACCTTCCGCACGTGATGACCAAATGATTTCTGCAACACAACTCGAATTCGGGTTTTCCGCTGCAGCGCCCGTGCTGCACGGACTGTCCTTTGCCCTGGAGGCAGGTTCCGTCACCTGCGTGGCCGGCCTCAACGGCAGCGGCAAATCCACCCTGCTGGGCCTCATGGCCGGACTGTACGTCCCCACCGGCGGCACCCTGCGCCTGGGGAATCACGTGTCGCCCGGCAACGAGCGCGCCCTGCGCGCCCTGCGCACCCAGGTTCGCCTGGTGCTGCAGGAGGCGGAACTGCAGTGCCTGGGGGCCACGGTGGGGGAGGATCTGCTCCTGGGCGCCACACGCGCCGAAGACGTCGCGGCTGCCCGCGCCCTGGCCGCCCGCATGGGCCTGGCGGCACTCTGGGATACCCCCATCCACACTCTTTCCCATGGGCAGAAACGCAAATGCGCCATGGCCGCCGCCCTGCTGGCCTCGCCCCAGGTGCTGCTGCTGGACGAGCCCCTCAGCGGCCTGGACCATCCAGCCATCATGGAATTGCGTACCATCATTCAGGAAAACCAGGCCGCCGGCATGACGCAGGTTATCTCCACCCACGACCTCGAACCCGTGCTGGACCTTTGCCGGCATGTGCTGGCCCTGGAGGCCGGCCGGCTCGTGTGTTTCGATGGCCCGGCCGCCGCCCTGCCACATCTGGTGGCCATGGGCCTGCGGGCGCCGTGCTCCTGGCGCATTGCCGGCCGACTGGAGCCATATGTCTGAAGCCGGCCCCACTGGACCGGCGGCGACGATTCCGCTACCCTGTTTCGCGCATCATCTCCGACCCCGCCAACCACGAAGAAGCGACCATGCTCGACATCAAACGCCTGCAAAAAGACCCGGACGCCATCCGCCAGGCCCTGGCGCACCGCAACTCTCCCCTGGATGTGGACGATTTTCTGACCCTGGACGACGAACGCCGCCGGCTCATTCAGGAAACAGACGCCCTCAAGGCCGAGCGCAACACCGCCTCCGCCGAGATCGGCAAGCGCAAGCGTACCGGCGAACCCGCCGAGGAACTCATGGCCCGCATGGGCGAGGTCAACGCGCGCATCAAGGAACTGGATGTGCTGCTGGCCGAGGCCGACGCCAGGGTGGAAGCCTGGATGCTCGCCTGCCCCAATGCCCCCCATGCCTCCACCCCCGTGGGCGCCTCCGAGGCGGACAACCCCGTGCTCCACGTCTGGGGTGAGCCACCGGTCTTCGACTTTCCCCCCAAGGAACATTGGGAGCTGGGCGCCGCCCTGGGCGGGCTGGACTTTGAACGCGCAGGCAAAATCTCCGGGGCCCGCTTTGCCGTCTCCTGGGGCTGGGCCGCCCGGCTGGAGCGCGCCCTGGCCGCCTTCATGCTGGACGTGCACACCCGGGAAAACGGCTACACCGAGGTGGCCACGCCGGTCATCGTCACCGGCAAAACCCTCTACGGCACTGGCAACCTGCCGAAATTTGCCGAGGACTTATTCAAGCTGGAAGGGGTGGATCAATACCTCATCCCCACTGCCGAAGCCCCGGTGACCAATCTGCACGCCGACGAGACCCTGCCCGAAGAGTCCCTGCCCCTGGCCTACTGCGCCCACACGCCCTGCTTCCGCTCCGAAGCCGGCAGCGCAGGCAAGGACACCCGCGGGCTCATCCGCCTGCATCAATTCAATAAGGTGGAGCTGGTGCGCCTCTGCCGGCCCGAAGACAGCTATGCCGAGCTGGAAACCCTGCGCGGGCATGCGGAATCCATCCTGCAGCAACTCGGCCTGCATTATCGAGTCATCCAGCTATGCACCGGTGATCTCGGGTTTTCCTCAGCCAAAACATACGACCTGGAAGTCTGGCTGCCCGGCCAGAACACCTATCGGGAAATCTCCAGCTGCTCCAATTGCGAAGACTTCCAGGCCCGCCGCGCCGGCATCCGCTGCAAGGGCAAGGCGGACAAGAAATCCCGCCTGGTCCATACCTTGAACGGCTCCGGCCTGGCCGTGGGCCGTACCCTGGTGGCCGTGCTGGAAAATGGCCAGCGCGCCGATGGCAGCGTGGTCCTGCCCGAGGTGCTGGTGCCATACATGGGCGGTGTGCGGGAAATCACGCCGGCGTAATCGACCTCGCCTCCCCGCAAAAAAAACACGGCGCAGCGGAGCGTTCTCCCCTGCGCCGCACCTGTGTTCGTGCGGTATCACGTCACCGCGCCATCAACGCAAACACCCCCCAACCCATGTATTCACGCGTGTATGAGGTGTAGCGCACCGGTTCCGAGGTGAGCTGGGCGCGCACCTCCTTGGCGAAGTCGTCATCGGGGTTCGCTTCGAGCCACCGACGCATGGTGAGCCACTTTGCCGCCTCATACCTGTCCCAGCCTTCCTGGTCTGCCAGCACCATTTCAACAACGTCGTAGCCCAGGTCTCCGAACGACGCGAGCAGATTGGGAAGCGTGAGGAAATCGGAGATCGAACCGGCAAGGCAGCCCTTGGCGACCTCCTCCGTCGGAGGCGCCTGCCGCCAGAAGGGCTCGCCAATGAGGAGGATGCCGTTGGTGCCGAGACTCTTCGCCAGAAGCTCGATGGTGCCGGCGACTCCCCCGCCAATCCACGTGGCCCCGACACAGGCGGCCACGCCGACCTTTTCTTGGGCGACGAAGCCTGCAGCATCGCCGTGGATGAACTCGACCCGGTCGGCGACGCCGAGTTCCTCTGCGCGAAGCCTCGCCTGCCCCGAGAACAGCTGACTCATGTCCACACCGGTGCCAGTGATTCCATAATCACGGGCCCAGGTGCACAGCATTTCGCCCGAACCGCTGCCAAGGTCGAGCACCCTCGTCCCCGGTTCCAGACGCAGCACCTCCCCGAGGGTGGCGAACTTTTCTGGGGTGAACGGATTGTGAATGCGGTGAGCACGTTCTGTGATGGTAAAAATCCGTGGAATGTCCACTTCGAAGAGCTCCTTATGACTGGGAATGTACCCGGTGCGCAGCCAGCGAGGCCGCGGGGAAAATACGGTTAACAAATATTGTACAGTCGAGATCAACCAACGCTTCCGCACCCTCCTCATAATATCACTCAATCAATGCACAAAAACACGGCGCAGCGGAGACCACTCCCCTGCGCCGCCTGCATCCCCGTGGTGTTGTGGTGCCGTCAGCGTTTTTTCCGTTTTTTAGGCTGCGACCCGCAGCCGGAGGATGGCCCTCAGCCGGAAATGCCCGCCTTGGGCAGGATGTAGCCAAACAGCACCACGCCCAGCACCACCAGCACAATCACGCCCAGCACATCTCCCATCTGAATGCTCCTTCCCGCATGTGAAATCAATTGCAGCGGTATCGTTCGCTTGTAGCCATTGCCTGGTGTTCTGACAAGATTACCAACAACCCGTTCAGATTTTCACGCCCAATGTCTTGCGATTTGAGTGTTTATCCCGTACTCATAGGGACAGTAGGCTTTGAAACCGCTTGTGCGCGACAGGAAATGCTTAATGAATATGAGATGTTCGCCAACCTGTTTTCGTGGGGGAGCTCATGAAAAATCTTAAACTGGCGTATAAGATCGGTATCGGGTTTGGGCTGCTCATTGTCATTTCCTGCGCCCTGGGGGGGGTGGCCATCTGGAACATGAGCAGCGTGGAGGAGCATTCCACCACCCTTGCCCAGGAGTATATCCCGGAAGTGGAACTGGCCGGCCGTATGGAACGTGGCGCCGCCGCCCTCATGTACGCCATGCGCGGGTACGGCTACAGCGAGGAAGAGTCCTTCTGGCAGCAGTCCACCGCCGCCCTAAGCAGCCTCAAGGAAGCCCTGCGGGACACCCGGGCCCATGCCGAACGCTACCCCCGCCTGGTGAAGCTCAGGGATCAGTTGCCCCACGCGGAAAAAGCGGTGATCGAATACGAGCAGCTGATGACCAAGACCCGCGACAGCATCCAGGGTATGGCCAGACAGCGCACGGCCATGGAAGTGGCCGCCGCGGACTTCATGCAGAACCTCACGCCATTTTTACAGGACCAGCACGAGGCCCTCAAGTCCGAGGTGGCCTCCATGGCCGGCAGCAACGCCGTGCTGGAACGCCAGCAAAAGATCCTCTGGCTGGAGGAAATCGTCACCCTCACCTTCACCGCCCGGCTGCTGAACCTCAAGGCCATGGCCTGGCGTGACCCCACCATCGCCAACGACGCGTTGAAGGCCATTCAGGCCATTGATCCCGTGTTTGACCAGCTCAAGGCCGTGACCCATCGCCAGGCGAACCTGGACCAGATTGCCAACTGCCGCAAGGCCGCCGCCGCGTATGGCAAGGCCGTGGAAGACTTTTTGGCCGAATGGAAGGTCCTGCAGCAGGTGAACGTGGACCGCGCCCGCGTGGGCGGCGAAGTTACCACATCAGCCCAGGCCATCGCCACCGCCGGCATGGAGTCCACCACCGCCGTGAGCCTTGAGGCCGTGCAGGCCATGGACGCCGCCATCCGGGTGCTCGCCATCGGACTTTCCGCGGCGGTGCTCCTGGGCATTCTGCTGGCCTGGGTCATCACCCGCATGATCACCAAGCCCGTGGCCCAGGGCGTGACCTTTGCCGAGGCCATGGCCCAGGGCGACTTCACCCGCACCCTGGACATCCAGCAAAAAGATGAGGTGGGCACCCTGGCCAAGGCCCTGAACGAGATGGTGGCTCGCCTGCGCGAGGTGGTGGGCGAGGTGCAGAGCGCCTCAGACAATGTGGCCTCCGGGTCCGAAGAACTGTCGGCCTCGGCCCAAAACATGAGCCAAGGCGCCACGGAGCAGGCCGCCAGCGTGGAGGAAATCTCCTCCTCCATGGAAGAAATGAGCGCCAATATCCGCCAGAATGCGGAAAACGCCGTGGAGACGGAACGCATCGCCCTCAAGGCCGCCAAGGACGCCCAGGCTGGCGGCGAAGCCGTAAGCAAGACCGTCTCGGCCATGAAACAGATTGCGGAAAAGATCTCCATCATTGAAGAAATCGCCCGCCAGACCAACCTGCTGGCCCTCAATGCCGCCATTGAAGCTGCCCGGGCCGGGGAGCATGGCAAGGGCTTTGCCGTGGTGGCCGCGGAAGTACGCAAGCTGGCGGAACGCTCCGGCGCAGCGGCCAACGAAATCAGCGACCTGTCCTCCACCAGCGTGGAAATTGCCGAGAAGGCCGGCCAGATGCTCACCCTCATCGTGCCGGACATCCAGCGCACCGCGGAACTGGTGCAGGAAATCGCCGCCGCCTCCAACGAGCAGAACGCCGGCGCAGACCAGATCAACAAAGCCATCCAACAGCTGGACCAGGTGGTGCAGCAGAACGCCTCGGCCTCGGAGGAAATGGCCTCCACCTCCGAAGAATTGTCCAGCCAAGCCCAGCAGTTGCAAGGCACCATGTCCTTCTTCCGGGTGGATGCCACGGGCAGCGTGCGCCGCACGGCGGCCGTGGTCCGCAAGCCCCTGCCTGCCGCCAAACCCAAGGCGGCCATTCCGGGCAAAACCCCGCGTCCCGCGCCCCAGTCCCCTGCGGGCGGCGTGCGGCTGGAGCTCAAGGACGACCTGGCCGACGACGAGTTTGAACGGTACTAGGAGGCTGGCATGAGCGAAACCATGGCCCAGCTCAATCAGCACCTCACCTTCACCCTGGGCGAGGAGCATTTTGCCTGCAATATCGCCTCGGTGCGGGAGATTCTGGATGCCGCGGAAACCACCCGCATCCCCATGACCCCGCCGTACATGCGCGGGGTGATCAACGTGCGCGGCCACGCCGTGCCCGTGGTGGACCTGCGCGTGAAATTCGGCATGGAAACCGCGCCAGACACCGTCAACACCTGCGTCATCATTACCGAAATTATTGTGGGCACAGAAACCGTGCTCCTAGGCGCCCTGGCGGATTCGGTGCAGGAGGTCTTGGAAATTCCGCAGGACACCATCTCTCCCCCCCCGCGGCTGGGCGCAAGCATAGATACCCGCTTCATGACCGGCATGGCCCGCATGGGAGATCGCTTCTGCATGCTGCTGGACCTCAACGCCGTGTTTTCCGTGGATGAATTGGCAGAGGTTGCCGCCGTCTGTCCCCCCGTCGACTGACAGGCTCGCCCCCCCCTGTTGCTGCTGCGGCCCGATGGTGCATGCCTCGGGCCGCTTTTTTGTGGCGCAAGCCCCCACGTATGGTGTACTCTGAAGGCTCCAGAACAACCTGCAGCAAGGAATGGCCATGGAACGCACATTCGATGTCATCGTCATCGGCGGCGGACCGGCCGGCGGAGCCGTGGCTTCCCCCTGCCGGGAAGCCGGGCTCACGGTGGCCATGCTGGAAAAGGATGCCTTTGGCGGCGTGTGCCCTCTCAGGGGTTGCAATCCCAAGAAAGTGCTCCTGGGCCCGGCTGAGGTACGCACCGCCGCCAGCCATCTGGCGGCCCATGGCCTGGAGGGCGACCTCCGCGTCAACTGGCCGCAGCTCATGCAATTTGTTCGCACCTTTACGCGACCCATTCCCGAATATGCGGAAAATGCCTATCAGAATGAGGGGATAGAAACGTTCCACGGCGCGGCGCATTTTCTGGATGCCCACCGCGTCCAGGTGGGGGATGACGTGCTGCATGGCACGGCCATTGCCCTGTGCACCGGCCGCGTGCCCCGGCCCCTCGCCACCCCGGACCTGGGGCTGCTCCCCACCGCCAATGCGTTTCTGGAACTGGAGACCCTGCCCCGCCGCATGGCCTGCATCGGCGGCGGCGTGGTGGCCGTGGAGCTGGCCTGCCTGGCCGCCCACGCCGGCGCCACGGTGCATGTGCTGCACCGTTCCGAACGCCTGCTGCGGGGCTTTGACCCGGACTGTGTGGAGGCCCTGCTGGGGGCCGCCCGCCAGGCCGGCATGGATATCCACCTGGAGGCCGGGGTCCAATCCATCACCCGGACAGCCGACGGGCTGTTGGTGGTGTTCGAGCAGGGCGGCGCCGAGCACGCTGTAATGGTGGACGCCATCTTCAATTTTGCCGGCCGCGATGCCGACGTGGCCGACCTGAACCTTGCCGCCGCCGGCCTGCTGGAAGAAACCCCGGGGGCCTTCCGCGCCGGCATCCCCGTCTCCCCCACCCTGCAGACGGCGCAGCCGCACCTTTTTGCCGTGGGCGATTGCGCGGCCACGCCCTTCAACCTCACCCCCAGCGCCAGTCTGGAAGGGGCGGTGGCGGCGGCCAACATCATCGCCCTGCACCGGGGGCAGCCCATGCAGGCGGTGGACCATCGCGGCATTCCCAGCGTGTGTTTCAGCCTGCCGCCGGTGGCCAGCGTGGGACTGTCCCAGGCCCAGGCCGAGGCCGAGGGCGTGCCGCACCGGGTCAAAACCTACAATCTGGCCAAATCCTTCCCCTGGAAACGCCTGGGTGAAACCACCGGATTTTCCAAAATGATTCTGGACGAGGACGGCGACCGGCTCCTGGGCGCGCATCTGGTGGGCCACAACGCCGAGGAGATGATCAATACCCTTGCCCTGGCCATCCGGGCGCAGGTGCCCCTCTCCGCCCTGCGGCAGGCGGTGTGGGCCTATCCGACCTGCGGATATTATTTGAAATATTTGTTGTGAGGACCCGGCATGACGGCCTCGCGGCCACTCTCACGGCCGTGCTGATTCAGGCGCAGCCGTGCCGACGTGACCTTGTCCGGACAATGGGATGCGGACGGGCGGGGACATCCGGATACAAAAACCTGCGGCCAACCCCAACGTGATGATGGCGATTTTTCATACCGCTGCCTATCAAGTTCCGCCAATGGCGAGTGCGCATCCCCCGCAGGAAGCTGACGGCGACGAACCGTGCCTGCCCTCCTTCGGTGTTGGTTGGGATGCAGAAGCACTCCATACTGCCTTCCCACCGCCCCATGCCCAGGGCCGACGCATTGCCGCCTTGCCTTCCGGGCCATCCGCAGGTATGGTCAGCTACTTTTCTGGCACGCCCCCCCTCACTTGACGCGGCCGCTGCTTTTCCGTAGCCTCCCGGCCTCCGTCACGATTTCAGAGAGCATTCCCCCGTGTCCCAACAATCCGCCACGCCCCCTGCGACCTCCGCGTCCTCCACGACCAAGGCCCCCAAGCCCATCAAGCTGCCTGTCAAGTCTCCCCACGTGGAGGCCTTCCAGCCCATGCTCCAGAGCCTGGAGGCTCGGGGCGAACTGAACGAAGTCATCAAAAACCGCGTGGCCAAGGCCTGCACCCTGTTGGATGACGGCACGCCTCTGTTCCCCAACAATTTCCGCAAGAATGCGGAAGTGGCGGATGTGGAGGCCCGATTCGGCCAACAGGACGCCGAGGCCCTGGCCCTGGTGGAGGAAACCTTCACCCTGGCCGGTCGCATCGTGGGCCTGCGCTCCTTCGGCAAGCTGGCTTTTTTTCATTTGCTGGACTCCACGGGCAAGCTGCAGATTTGCGCCCAACGCGACGTGCTGGGCACAGATCAGTATAACCTGTTCAAAAAATTCGATATTGGTGACATCGTGGGTGTCACTGGCCGGTTGTTCCGCACCAAGACCGGCGAACTCACCCTGGACGCCTCGGCCGTGCAGCTGGTGACCAAGAGCTTCCGTCCCCTGCCCGAAAAATATCACGGCCTCAAGGACGTGGAAATCCGCTACCGCCAGCGGTACGTGGACCTCATCGTCACCGAGCGCACGCGGGAAATCTTTGCGGCGCGCACAAAAATCGTCAAGGAACTCAGAAGGTTCTTAGATGAGCGCGGCTTTTTGGAAGTGGAAACGCCCATGATGCAGGCCATTGCCGGCGGCGCCACGGCCAAGCCATTTCTCACGCACCACAACGCCCTGGACATGCAGCTTTTCCTGCGTATTGCACCGGAGCTATACCTCAAGCGACTGCTGGTGGGCGGGTTCGAGAAGGTCTACGAAATCAACCGCAATTTCCGCAACGAAGGCATTTCCACCCAGCACAATCCAGAATTCACCATGCTGGAGTTCTACTGGGCCTATGCGGACTACCGCAAGCTCATGGACCTGACCGAGGAGATGTTCGCCCGCGTGGCCAAGGCCGTCACCGGCTCCACGGTCATCACCTACCAGGGCCAGGAGGTGGATCTCACCCCCGGGGCCTGGAAGCGGCTCTCCTTTTATGAATCCCTGGAGCAGGTGGGCGGCTACTCGCCGGAGTTGTACACCAATTACGATAAGCTCAAGACCTTCATCCGGGAACGCGGGGAAAAGGTCATCGCCGGGGAAAAGCTGGCCAAGCTGCAGGCCAAGCTGTTTGACCTGGGCGTGGAGCCCAAGCTCATCCAGCCGCACTTTATCTATGGATATCCTACTGATATTTCTCCGCTTTCCCGCAAGAACGAGGCTGATCCCGCCATTACGGACCGCTACGAGCTGTTCATCACCGGCCGGGAGCTGGCCAACGCATTTTCCGAACTCAACGATCCCATGGACCAGCGCCAGCGTTTTGCCGACCAGATGGCCGAGAAGGCCGCCGGCGACGACGAAGCCATGCCCCTGGATGAAGACTACCTGCGCGCCCTGGAGTACGGCATGCCGCCGGCTGCCGGGCAAGGGGTGGGCATTGACCGCCTGACCATGCTGCTGACGGACTCGCCGTCCATCCGCGAGGTCATCCTCTTCCCGCTGCTCAGGCCCGAGGCGGAGGGATAGCCGCCGCCCGGCCCTGGTCAGCGCAGCCCACCGGCCTTTTTGGATCCCCCGGAACCCCAAGGACACCATGTCGTACGAGTTGTTCATCGCCCTGCGGTATCTGCGCGTTCGCCCCAAGCAGTCCTTCATCTCCGTCATTTCCCTGGTGGCCATCATCGGCGTGGCCCTGGGCGTGGGGTCCCTCATCGTGGTCATGGGGGTCATGAACGGATTTTCCACGGAACTGCGGGACAAAATGCTCGGCATCAACTCCCACGCCGTGGTGCTTTCCACCGAAGGCCGCATCCCGGACTACAAGCACGTGCAAGGCCTGCTGCGCGACATGCCCGGCGTGGTGGCCTCCACTCCCTTTGTGTATGCCGAGCTGATGATGTCCTCCCCCCATGGGGTCAAGGGCGTGGTGCTGCGCGCCGTGGATCCGGAGACGGCTTCCAGCGTGCTCACCCTGGACAAGGACATCCGCATGGGGGGCAAGCTGGCCTCCCTGCAGGCCCACTGGCAGGGTCGGCCGGGCATCATCATTGGCCGTGAACTGGCGGATCGCCTCAAGGTCACCGTGGGCAGCCAGGTGAACCTGCTCTCCCCCACCGGCCGCCGCAGCGCCGCGGGGCATGCGCCCAAGGTGATGATTTTTCAGGTGGCCGGCATCTTCAAGACCGGCATGTTCGAGTATGACAGCTCCCTGGTGTACATCTCCCTGGAGGCTGCCAAAGAACTGCTGGGCTTTGGCGAAGTGCAGGCCACGGGCTTTGAGCTCAAGGTGGACCATGTGGACAAGGCGGACGAAATCAGCCAGCGCATCCGCAAGCTGCTGCCGCCGCCCCTGTACATCCGCCACTGGATTGAGATGAATGCCAACCTGTTCGCGGCCCTGAAGCTGGAAAAGACCGCCATGGCCGTGGTGCTGGCCATGATTGTCCTGGTGGGGTCCTTCTCCATTGTCACCACCCTGGTCATGCTGGTGATGGACAAAACCCGCGACATTGCCGTGCTCATGTCCATGGGGGCCTCGCAGGGGGGCATCCGCCGCATCTTTACCTGGCTGGGGATGATCATCGGCCTGGCCGGCACCACCGGCGGCTTTGCCCTGGGCCTTGGCCTGAGCTTCCTGCTCAAGCGCTACCAGTTCATCAAACTGCCCGAGGACGTCTACCCCATGGATCATCTGCCCGTGCTGCTGGACCCCGTGGATCTGACGGCCATTGCCGTGGTATCCTTGGTGTTGTGCTACCTGGCCACGGTGTACCCCTCTCGCAAAGCCGCACGGCTCAACCCGGTGGAAGCCTTGCGTTTCGAATAGCCGGGTGCTAGTCTTAACAATCTCTAAGGATGTACTCTGGAAAAAAACTGTTCCCACCGTCTCGATTTCAAGCTATTGGGGAGCAAGCCGAATGTTGTATGAGCTTTGTGAGGTCGGCCGGACATTCCCTGGCCCTGGGGACGGGATTACGGTGCTCAACGCCGTGAGCCTGGGGGTCGAAGCGGGAGAGTCCGTGGCCATTCTGGGGGCCTCCGGCTCGGGCAAAACGACGCTGTTGTACCTGATGGGCGGCTTGGACCGTCCTTCGCGCGGCGTCGTGCGCTTTCAGGGGACGGACATGGGGACGCTGGACCCGCCGCGGCTGGCCGCACTGCGCAACCGCGAGCTGGGATTCGTCTTCCAATTTCATCACTTGTTGCCTGAGTTCAGCACCCTGGAAAATGTGGCCATGCCGGGCCTTGTGGCGGGCCTGCCCAGGCAGGAAGCCCTGGCCCTGGCGGCGACGGCCCTGGAACGCATGGGCATGGGTGCGCGAACACACCACCGCGTCACCACCCTTTCCGGCGGCGAGCAGCAACGCGTGGCCATCGCCCGCGCCATCTTGCTCTCCCCCAAGGCGCTCCTGGCCGATGAACCCACCGGCAACCTGGACGAAAAAACCGGGGAACTGGTGGGGAACCTCCTGAAAGAGCTGAACGAGGAACGGGGGATGGCCCTGGTGGTGGTGACGCACAACCACTGCCTCGCCCGCATGATGCACCGGCAACTGGAACTGTCTTCTGGAGAACTTTATGCGCGTGCGATTTGATTGGTTTGCCTGGCGTGCACTGGCCCCGGCGCTGTGCTTTGCCTGTACCTTGCTGGCCTGCCCTGCCTGGGCACAGCCGTCCGACAACAAAGACATCACCATCGCCGTGCTGCCGTTTGAGGTGAATGCCGAGCCTTCTTTGAGCCACCTGCATCAAGCGCTGCCCCAGATGGTGGCCGAGCAATTGCGCCAGGCCGGGTTCACCGTGGTGGAGGAATCTGCCCTCAAGCGCCAGATTGCCAATCGCAACGTCCAGTTCTTGGACCTGAAAACCGCCCGTGAACTGGCCGTGCTCACCAAGGCCAACTACGCCATTTACGGCAGCTTTAGCCAGGCCGGGGAATCCCTGAGCCTGGACGTGCGCCTGGTGGAGGCCTTTGGCCAGGAGCCAGCGCGCCCCCTGTTCGTCAGCAAAAAAGGCTTGTCCAACGTACCCATCGCCGTGGGCGAGCTGGCCATGCGCGTGCGCTCCGAGCTGGCCAAGGCGTCCGCCATCGCAGACATCCAGATCCGTGGCCTGGCCTACCTGGATGACGATGTGGTGCTCATGCGCCTGGGCGTGCAGAAGGGCGATCCGTACGACCCCAGCAAGCTCAACGAAGAGCTCAAGCGCGTCTTTGACCTCGGCTACTTTGACGACGTCAAGGTCTCCGTGGAGCAGACCGGCGGGGGCACGGTGCTCATTTTTGATGTCAAGGAAAAGCCCCGCATCCAGGCCATCGGCGTCCTGGGCAACAGCGGCATCGATCAGGACGACATCATCGAGGCCATGACCACCAAGACTGGCAACGTCCTGAACCTCAAGGTGCTGGCCGAAGACCTCCAGAAAATCCGCGAACTCTACCGCGGCAAGGGCTACTACCTGGCCCAGGTGGACTATGAGCTGGAACAGACCGGCGCCGCCCAGGCCCGCCTGAACATCGTGGTCAAGGAGTCTAAAAAGCTGTACATCAGCAAAATTTCCGTGGAAGGCGCCACCACCTTCAGCGAATCCACCCTCAAGGGCGAGATGGTCCTGCGGGAACGCGGCATGCTTTCCTGGATTACCGGCGGCGGAGTGCTCAAGGAAGAACTGCTGGACCGCGACGCCGCCGTCATCGAAGACTACTACGCCAACCGCGGGTTCATGGACGCCAAGGTCTCCCCGGCCAAGGTGGACTACACTGAAACGGGCATCGTCATCACGTATACTGTGGTGGAAGGCGAGCGATACAAGGTGGGCGAAATCGCCTTTGATGGCGACCTCCTGGCCCCCGAAGCCGAACTGCGCAAAATCATCAAGCTCGATGATCTGGCCAAGAATGGCGAGTGGTTCTCCCGGGAAGTGCTCCGGGAAGACGCCAAACGCCTCACCAATTTCTACAACAACTACGGCTATGCCTTTGCCGAAACCGATGTGAAGTTCCACCGCGCCCCGGATGCTGCCGCCATCAATGTCAGCTTCTCCATGCTCAAAAACCAGAAGGTCACCCTGCGGCGCATCATCATCGAAGGCAACGACAAGACCCGCGACAACGTCATCCGCCGGGAAATCCTCCTCGCCGACGGCGATGATTTCCATGGCACCAAGCTGCAGGCCTCCAAGGAGAACCTCAAGCGGTTGGACCTGTTTGAGACCTACGACATCGAAACCGTGCCCACTGAGGATCCCAAGGAATTGGATCTCAAGATCCGGGTCAAGGAAAAGTCCACCGGCACCCTGGCTGGCGGTGTGGGCTACGGCTCCTTCGGCGGGGCCTTCGTTTCGGCCAAGATCACGGAAAAAAACCTCTTCGGCAGCGGCTACTTTGTGGGCTTCTCCGGCTCCTTCAGCGGCAAGGCCACCCGCTTCGACTTTACTTTTACCAACCCACGCGTTTGGGATACGCACCTGCTCTTCGGCGTCAACTCCTACTACAACGACCAGAGCTATCCGGAATTTGACAAGGAAGCCATCGGGACGGTGTTCAAATTCGCCTATCCCATCGGCTACCACACCATTCTGGACTGGTCCTACGGTATCGAGAAATACAAAATCACCGGCGTTGATTGGTGGTCCTCTACCGATCTGCTGCGTGAAGTGGGTAACCATTGGAGCAGCGTGCTCACCGTGGGCGCCACCCGCAACACCACCAACCGCGACCAGAACCCCAGCGAGGGCACCAAGACCACCATCACCGTGTCCATGGGCGGCGGTCCCCTGGGTGGCGACGATGAATTCATCAAGGCCGTGCTGGATTACCACCTGTTCTATCCCCTGCCCTGGGGCCAGGACCACATCTTCCACTTCCGCACCCAGGCCGGGGCCATCGGGGCCCTGTTCGGAGACGATGTGCCCGTGTTCGAGCGGTTTTACCTGGGTGGCATAAACTCCCTGCGCGGCTATGAAGGTCTGCACGTCTCCCCGCGCGACCGCGCCACCGGGGACACCATTGGCGGCTATAAGATGTTCTTTGCCAACTTTGAATACCTGTTCCCCCTGTATCAGGAATTCGGCCTTCAGGGTGTGGCTTTCTTTGACATGGGCGACTCCTGGGGCAATGCCGACTCGGAAAACTTCGACCTCAAGAAGAGCGTGGGCGCTGGTCTGCGCTGGTACTCGCCCTTTGGCCCCCTGCGTGTGGAATACGGCTATGCCCTGGACACCATCCGCTCCCAGGGTGATAAATACCGCGTGGAGTTCTCCATGGGCCAGAGCTTCTAGTGTGACGTCTCCGACATAAGGTGGTTAGAAATACCACCTTATGTCGGGGAAGACCGTCCACCAACATGCATGGATTCTGGCGGACTCACGGAGCCTGCGGTTCCGGGGCCGCCTGCAAGGTAGCCTTGTGTGTTGCGTTTTTTATGGACACGTATTGTGAGGACGCAACACAAGGCCCGCACCAACATCTCGCACCAA
>JAIWOE010000326.1 GCA_020217165.1 Desulfovibrio sp.
CGATTTCTCCGATGGAGCACGCTCCGGCCATGGGCACGCCGGGGGTGTGCAGGGCCGCCAGTTCCCTGTCAAACGCCGGCCCGAGGAATTGCGAACGGGAAATGCAATCCATGGCCAGACAGAGGGCTGGCGGGGCGGACCATGCCTCCTCGGCCTGGGAACGGGCCTGGGCGCATGCGGCGGTGGCGGCCTGGAGCAGGCTCTCCTGGCTGCCGTGAAGCACCTCAAGGAAAGCGCCCTGGGGAATCTCACCGGCGCAGACCAGATGCGATTCGGCGGTCAGGTACAACGGATCGCGTACAATGTGGCCGTGGTCCAGGCGGGCAATACCCAGAGGGTAGGACCTGGCCATGGCGAACACATCCGCCGCAGACAACGCTTCCTGGGCGTGGCAGCGCACCAGCCCGGCGTACGCCTCCAGGGCAGGCTCCCAGTCCAGACTGAGTATGGCGTTGTGCCGCACCTCCGTGGCCTTCATGGGGGTTTTGCAGGGCCCGGGACAGTGCCGTGAAAAGCAGGCGGCGGTCTGGCTTTCGTGGATGGGCCGCCAGCCCAGGCCCACGGCCACGCTGCTGGCCGTCTCCAGGGGCACCACCACGGCGGCGTCCGCCACCAGGCCGGCGTTGGTGATGAGGCATGGTTGCCGCAAAAAGCTCAGGGACCCTGCGCCGCCGCCCAGGTAGTTCACCTCCAGGCCATGCAGGCAGAACAGGGCATTAAGGAAGGAGACGATGCGGCTGGCCAGTCCGTCCACCAGCACCAGCATGGTGCGGCCCGGGGGGGTGTCGTCCAGGGATCGCTCCAGTCTGGCCAGATAGTCCGCCGCCGGGTCCGAAAGGCCGTGAATAACGTGGGGAATCCCTTCCTGGGTCAGGCCCAGCACCAGGCTGCCGGTGTGGTGGGCCTGGCCGTTGTGGAGGATGCATGGGAAGACCCCACCGAACACCGGCATGGGGATGCCGCGCAACAGGGCGTCCAAGGCTGGCAGGGCGTAGCGATTCTGGTCGCATGCCAGGACAAACAGCGAGCGAACCCCCGGCGTGGCCATGATCGCCTGCAGGGACTGCTCCAGGGAAGCGATATTTCCTGATGTTTCCAGTAGGATGCGCATGTCGCCCCCCCTGCCATGGCCGGGCCTGGAACACAAGACAATTCTTCGTCATCCTACCATTGTCTGCCGCGGCATGGCAAGGCGGAACCGGAACTTGCCAGGGCCAGACACAGGGGACACATTGACAGGCCCGATGGTTTGATGTCTGACGGGGACCTCCGGACTTGCGCACGGGCGGTGCCTTCGGCTATCCTCCGACAGGCCGAGGCCCGCGCCCATCCATGAACATGGTTCCCTGGGGCCGTGGCGCCTCGTTCCAGGATCCTTACAGCCCAAGGCAGATCATGAAGCGACGTTTTCTCTTTGTGTACCTTCTGGTGTTCTGCGTCCTGCTCCTGCAGCCAGCCTTGCGGCAGGCCGCCCACGCCGAACCGCGCCTGCATGCCCTGGCTCTGGGCGATACTCCAAAGTATCCTCCCGGTTTCACACACTTTGAGTATGTGAATCCCGACGCCCCCCGCGGCGGTACCATGCGGCTTTCCGCCATTGGCACTTTCGACACGTTCAACGGATTCGTGCCCAAGGGCATGGCTGCGTCCGGCGTGGGGCTGCTCTACGATGCCCTGACCGTGAAATCCCTGGACGAACCCTTCACGGAATACGGCCTGGTGGCGGAATCCATGGAACTGGCCGCGGACAATACCTGGATCATCTTCCACCTGCGGCCCGAGGCCCGCTTTCAGGATGGTGTGCCCCTCACGGCCAACGACGTTGCGTTCACCTACGAGATGTTGCTGGCCAAGGGCTCGCCCGTCTACAAACAATACTACGCCGATGTGGAGGCCTGCGAAGTCCTGAACGACCACGCGGTGAAGTTCACGTTCAAGACTGGTGACAACCGCGAGCTGCCCCTCATCCTCGGCCAGCTTACGGTTTTGCCCAAACACTTTTGGGAATCCAGGGACTTCGCTAAGGCAGATCTGGAAGTCCCCCTGGGCAGCGGGCCATACAAGGTGGAGAAATTCGAGGCCGGCCGCAGCGTCTCCTACGTGCAGGACCCCAACTACTGGGGCCGAGATCTGCCCGTGAACCGCGGCGGGCTGACCTTTGAGCGAGTCACCTTCGAATACTATCGCGACTCCACCGTGGCCATGGAGGCCTTCAAGGCTGGCGAGTACGACTACCGGGAAGAAAATGTCGCCCGCCAGTGGGCCACCAGCTACACCGGCCCGGCCTTTGACCAGCAACTCATCGTCAAGCAGGAAATTCCGGATCAAACCACCTACGGTCTGCAGGGCATGATCTTCAACACCCGGCGCGAGGTGTTCAAGGACCCCCGCGTGCGGCAGGCCCTGGCCTATGCCTTTGACTTTGAATGGTCCAACGAGAACCTG
The DNA here is from genome assembly GCA_020217165.1 of Desulfovibrio sp. GTDB lineage: Bacteria > Desulfobacterota > Desulfovibrionia > Desulfovibrionales > Desulfovibrionaceae > Megalodesulfovibrio. Next base: position 2,446 of record JAIWOE010000326.1, read on the forward strand.
TTCCACGGCCAATACGTGCGCAGCGCCAGTTATTTTTCCGGCGGGGAGCTGGCCTCCTCCGGCCTGCCCAGCCCCGAGGAGCTGGCCCTGCTTGAGCCCTGGCGGGGCAGGATTCCGGACGAGGTCTTCACCACCACCTATCAGCCCCCCAGCACCAAGGCCCCCGGCTCCCTGAGGGGGAACCTCAAGAAGGGCCTGGAATTGCTCCAGGCCGCTGGCTGGCAGCTGGAAGGCGGGGTGCTGAAGAAGAACGGCAAGCCCCTGCAGTTCGAATATCTGGAGCGCGACCCGGCCTTTGAGCGCATCGTGCTGCCCTTTGCCAAGAATCTTGAGCGCATGGGAGTGAGGATGGTGGTGCGCATGGTGGATACCACCCAATGGCTCACCCGCATCCGCTCCTTTGACTTTGACATGAGCACCGTGCCCCTGGGCCAGTCCGATTCCCCTGGCAACGAG